>NZ_JAMGZK010000050.1 GCF_025564065.1 Silvania hatchlandensis
TGAATTACGTATGTTCACTCAGAGACTTGGTATTCATTTTTCGTCTTGCGACGTTAAGAATCCATGTCACTTTGAGTGCCCACACAGATTGTCTGATAAATTGTTAAAGAGCAGTGCAACGCGGCGTCAAGCTCACCGTTGCGAGGTCCCGTATAATACGTTTTCCTCATTCAGAGTCAAGCGTTTATTTTTCGCTTTTCTCTGTCGGCGTTCATCTCTGAACCCCTGTCAACCCGGCGGCTTGTTTGCCGTTGTTCCGTGTCGATGGAGGCGCATTATAGGGAGTTCTCCGCAGGCCGCAACAGTTAAATTGCAGAAAAATGACTGACTGCTGCATTCCACAGCGAAACCCCGCTTTATACCTTTTTGCACACAGACTTATCCACAATACATCGAAAACTTGAAAATTCTCGAGCGTTGCGCAAACGTTTTCGTTAAAATGCTCGCGCTTCTCGAGGATGCTCCGTGAGGGGTGTTAGCTGAGTTTTTTGCGAAGAATTCAGCTAACGCTCTCTGTAATCGTCAAATCCAGGGGATTTACCATGCAACAAGGTCGTAAAGTCAGCCGCGCGCTGCTCAGTGTTTCTGACAAAGCCGGTATCATCGAATTCGCACAGGCACTTTCCGCACGTGGTGTGGAGCTGCTGTCCACAGGAGGCACCGCCCGCCTGTTAGCAGATAAAGGTCTGCCGGTAACCGAAGTCTCCGACTACACGGGTTTCCCTGAAATGATGGATGGGCGCGTTAAAACTCTGCATCCGAAAGTGCATGGCGGTATTCTGGGCCGTCGTGGCCAGGACGACGCGATTATGGAACAACACGGAATTGCGCCGATCGATATGGTTGTTGTTAACCTGTATCCGTTCGCCCAGACCGTCGCCCGTGAAGGCTGCTCGCTGGAAGATGCGGTTGAGAATATCGACATTGGCGGCCCAACCATGGTGCGCTCCGCCGCGAAGAACCATAAAGACGTCGCTATCGTGGTGAAGAGCAGCGACTACGACGCCATTATTAAAGAGATGGACGCCAACGAAGGTGGCCTGACGCTGGATACCCGTTTCGATCTCGCCATCAAAGCATTCGAACATACTGCCGCCTACGACAGCATGATCGCCAACTACTTCGGTAGCCTGGTTCCTGCCTATCACGGTGAGACCACCCAGCCTGCTGGCCGCTTCTCTCGTACCCTGAATCTGAACTTCATTAAGAAACAGGATATGCGCTACGGTGAGAATAGCCACCAGCACGCTGCCTTCTATATAGAAGAAGAGATCAAAGAAGCTTCAGTGGCCACTGCTCAGCAGGTACAGGGCAAAGCCCTCTCTTATAACAACATCGCCGATACCGATGCCGCACTGGAGTGCGTGAAAGAGTTCAGCGAGCCAGCCTGCGTTATCGTGAAACATGCCAACCCGTGCGGCGTGGCAGTCAGCACCTCTATTCTGGATGCTTACGATCGCGCCTACAAAACAGACCCAACGTCCGCCTTTGGCGGCATCATCGCCTTTAACCGCGAGCTGGATGCCCAAACCGCACAGGCCATTGTCTCCCGCCAGTTTGTTGAAGTGATTATCGCCCCATCGGCAACAGAAGAAGCACTGAAGATCACTGCAGCTAAACAGAACGTTCGCGTCCTGACCTGCGGTCAGTGGGCTGAGCGCGCGCCGGGCCTTGATTTCAAACGCGTTAACGGTGGCCTGCTGGTTCAGGATCGCGATCTGGGGATGGTAACGGCAGATGACCTGCGCGTGGTCAGCAAACGTCAGCCATCTGAACAGGAACTCCGTGATGCGCTGTTCTGCTGGAAAGTGGCGAAGTTCGTGAAATCCAACGCCATCGTGTATGCCAAAGAGAACATGACCATTGGCATAGGCGCAGGCCAGATGAGCCGCGTTTACTCCGCGAAAATCGCCGGGATCAAAGCCAGCGATGAAGGCCTGGAAGTTAAAGGCTCCGCGATGGCCTCTGACGCCTTCTTCCCGTTCCGCGACGGTATTGATGCTGCAGCTGCCGTTGGCGTGAGCTGTGTTATCCAGCCTGGCGGCTCTATCCGTGATGACGAAGTGATTGCGGCCGCAGATGAGCATGGCATCGCGATGATCTTCACCGACATGCGCCACTTCCGCCATTAATTTCCGGAGCAGACAATGAAAGTATTAGTGATTGGTAACGGCGGGCGCGAGCACGCCCTGGCCTGGAAAGCGGCCCAGTCGCCGCAGGTGAAAACGGTCTTTGTGGCTCCGGGTAACGCCGGTACTGCCCTGGAGCCTGCGCTGCAAAACGTCGCGATCGGCGTGACCGATATTCCGGCGCTACTGAGCTTTGCCCAGAACGAGAAAATCGATCTGACTATCGTGGGCCCGGAAGCCCCGCTGGTGATCGGCGTGGTGGATGCCTTCCGTGCGGCGGGTCTGACCATCTTCGGCCCAACCGAAGGCGCAGCCCAGCTGGAAGGTTCTAAAGCGTTTACCAAAGACTTCCTTGCTCGCCACAATATTCCGACAGCGGAATACCAAAACTTTACCGAAGTGGAGCCTGCGCTGGCTTATCTGCGTGAGAAAGGCGCGCCGATTGTTATCAAGGCCGACGGTCTGGCTGCCGGTAAAGGCGTGATTGTGGCGATAACCCTGCAGGAAGCGGAAGATGCCGTCCAGGATATGCTGGCCGGCAATGCTTTCGGCGATGCTGGCCATCGTATTGTCATCGAAGAGTTCCTCGACGGTGAAGAAGCCAGCTTTATCGTGATGGTTGACGGCGAGCATGTGCTGCCGATGGCCACCAGCCAGGATCATAAGCGTGTTGGCGACGGCGACAGCGGTCCTAACACTGGCGGCATGGGCGCTTACTCCCCAGCCCCGGTTGTCACCGACGAAGTACACCAGCGCACCATGGAACGCATCATCTGGCCAACCGTGAAAGGCATGGCAGCAGAAGGCAACACCTATACTGGTTTCCTGTACGCCGGTCTGATGATCGACCCACAGGGTAACCCGAAGGTGATTGAGTTCAACTGCCGCTTTGGCGATCCGGAAACTCAGCCGATCATGCTGCGCATGAAATCCGATCTGGTGGACCTGTGTCTGGCCGCCTGCGAGGGCAAGCTTGACGAGAAAACATCCGAGTGGGACGAGCGTGCCTCTCTGGGCGTGGTGATTGCTGCGGGCGGATATCCGGGTCACTACAACAACGGCGACGAGATCCATGGCCTGCCGCTGGAAGAGGTCGACGGTGGCAAAGTGTTCCACGCAGGCACGACGCTTTCTGACGACGATCGCGTGCTCACCAACGGTGGCCGCGTGCTCTGTGCCACGGCGCTGGGTAATACGGTGGCAGAAGCCCAGCAGCGCGCCTACGCGTTAATGGCTGATATTCGCTGGGACGGCAGCTTTAGCCGCAGGGATATTGGTTATCGTGCGATTGCCCGCGAGCAAGGGAAGTAGTTTCTCGCTTCATGCTAACCCTCTCTCCATTGGGGAGAGGGAATTCCACTCAGAAGTTCTTCTCTGTCGGTTGCCAGGTGCAGAAATCTTCGTTCGCCACCAGCAACAGCTGTGAACCTTCCGGCGCTTCCAGCCACGCGACACTCACCTCCATTGATGAATGACTCTGACGGCGGGCAATATGTTCCGTCGCCCAGCTGTCGAGATCCGGCTTCAGCGTCAGGCCTTCACATGAGGTCACGGTGCCGTCGGGATGCCAGCGCCCCTGCTGCAGCACCACTCGCCCCTGACGCAACGCGTTACTGGTCTGGTGGATTTGGTCGGCACGGTAGCGGTACAGGGCAATCTGATCGTTAGAGAGCTGTTGCTTTTGACCGCCGATTTCGCGCTGCATAAAGCTCAGCTCACCGCGATCGTCAAAACGCACCCGGATATGCTCAGGGGGTTTGCTGTAGATATTGAGTTCGATAAGGGTAAGCGTGTCGCCCTGCCAGCGGTACTCGCTGGTTGTAGTGCTGCCGCTATGCCAGGGGCTGAAGGCAGAGAGCAGATGGACTTCATCATCCGAATCTTTGCGCCAGATGCGCACTGCACCCTGATCGTCAGCGTATCCGCTGGCGGTAAAGGGCGGCAGAGAGGAGTCATGGCTGCAGGCAGTCAGCAACAGCATGCCTGCCAGCGTCAGAGCCTGACGCCAGACAGACAAAAGGGGCGAAACCGCCCCCTCGTTAAAACTGTTCACTGCCACGCGTCTTACTTAACTGCGTCTTTCAGTGCTTTGCCAGAGACAAATGCTGGCACGTTAGCTGCAGCGATTTTGATCTCGTTACCGGTCTGCGGGTTGCGGCCAGTACGCTCAGCGCGGTGGTTCACTTTGAAGGTGCCGAAACCAACCAGTTGTACAGCATCGCCTTCTTTCAGAGACTCAGTAATAGCAGCCAGGGTGGATTCCAGAGCAGCTTTAGCCTGCACTTTAGACAGATCAGCCTTGTCCGCAATTACATCAATCAGTTGAGTCTTGTTCATAAGTTATCCTTTCAATGTGTTTATCGCTTGCTAAGCATCGAGTGCGACGAAAATGCCAAAAAAGCACTCTCCTGCATACACGCACCGATAGCCACTTATTTTCGCCCCCCAAATGTAGACCAGACGGGGGGCAGAAGGGAAGAGTACAGGTATGACAAAAAAGGCGTTAAATCACGTTTTATTGTCTCACTGGCTAAGATTTATACCAATGTTACTCTCACCTGCCTCACGCAAGTCTGCTCGCAGACCTTTAATCAGCTCGATATCACGTTCTTCACACTCTGCCAGCAAGCGGAATATTTCCCACTGAATGTCCCATTCCTGCTCTACCGCCGGGTTTAACCGTAGCTCTTCATCGGTCATTTCGCGACCTTCCTGCGTCATTTCCAGCATAGCAACGGTCGTGATGGAGGCCTTACTGACTTCGATGGCATGTTCCAGCGTTTCACCACTCAGGCGCGAGTGAATCAGCTCACTGAGTGCCACACAGGCATCAATCGCCGGATAGACACCATACACATCATAGTCATCGGCAGCGGGGATCGCTTCTTCCAGCTTATCGAGCTGCGAATCGAAGTTCACCTTCGCATCTTTGACCGTCAGCGTTTCCCACACCAGGTCGAGGATACGGCGATACAGTTGACCTTCACCAAATTCAGTCTGCTTGCAGAACATGGCGTAGTTTGGATACATACGTTCGCACAGACAGGCCATAAAGGTGACATGCTGCCAGCTTTCCAGCTTCTCAAGGCGCAGATGAATCGGGTTTTGTAACATGATGAACTCTCAGAGTCAGAAATTGGCGGCAGTTTACCTGATTCAGGGCTGAATTTCCTGCCAACGAATGAAAGCCGGACGCCCGGATGCCACCGCATCGGCCCAGCGGGTCGGTTCTGGCAGCCGATAGCCTTTCATACAGCGCTGTACCCATCCCAGTGCGCTATCCAGGCTGACGCGATGGCCGGTCGCGATGAACAGCGGATTGCAGCGTGCCTTACTGCGCCACACCCACGCCAGTTGCTCGCCTTTGTCCATTAGTGGCGCCAGCGCGCCAGGTTCTGCCGACAGCGGTTCGAACTTACCGCAGAGGCGTTTTTTCGCCACGCCAATGGTTGGGACATCCACCAGCAGGCCAAAATGGCTGGCGACGCCAAGCCGACGGGGATGAGAGATGCCGTGCCCGTCAACGAACAGCAGATCCGGTTTTTGCGACAGCTGCTGCCACGCGGCCAGCAGCGCAGGGTATTCGCGAAAGGAGAGAAAACCGGGGATGTAGGGCATGGTGGTGGCGATACGCGCCACCTGATATTCGACAAGTTCCAGCGAGGGATATTTCAGCAGCACTATCGCCGCCCGCGTCACGTCCCCGCCCTGCTCAAACCCGACGTCCGCACCCGCAATCAGTGTGGGTGGGTCTTTATCCAGCCGATCCTCGCGAGAGACCGAGGCGGCAAGTTCGATTTGCTGAGCGCGTAATGACGCAAGATCCATAGCAATTCCTTACAGGTGATACTGAGCAGAAAGTCGGTGCACCGCCTCCACGAACACGCCCGCATGCTCTGGCGGTACATCCTGATGAATACCGTGTCCCAGGTTGAAGACATGACCTTCGCCCTGACCGAATCCGGCCAGAATGGTTGCGACCTCTTCTTCAATGCGGGCAGCCGGCGCATAAAGCATAGACGGGTCCATATTGCCCTGCAGCGCCACCTTGTCGCCCACGCGACGGCGCGCCTCGGCTATATCCATCGTCCAGTCGATACCCAGCGCGTCACAGCCGGTCTCTGCCAGCGCTTCCAGCCACTGACCGCCACCTTTGGTGAACAGAGTCACCGGCACGCGGCGGCCTTCGTTTTCACGCAGCAGGCCATCAACGATTTTGTGCATGTAGTAGAGTGAGAACTGCTGATAATCGCGTCCGGTCAGCACGCCGCCCCAGGTATCAAAAATCATCACCGACTGAGCGCCCGCTTTAATTTGTGCGTTCAGGTACAGGGTGACGCTTTTCGCCAGCTTATCGAGCAGGGCATGCAACGCCCGCGGATCGGCATACATCATCTTTTTGATCACCGTAAAGGCTTTGCTGCTGCCGCCCTCAACCATGTAGGTTGCCAGCGTCCACGGGCTGCCGGAGAAGCCAATCAGCGGCACGTCGCCTTTCAGCTCGCGGCGGATGGTCCGCACGGCGTTCATCACGTACCCAAGCTCCTGCTCCGGGTCCGGAATGGGCAAATTATCGATGTCTGCCTGGCACTTAATCGGTGAGGAGAAGCGCGGGCCTTCACCCGTTTCGAAATAGAGCCCAAGGCCCATTGCATCCGGGATGGTCAGAATGTCTGAAAAAAGGATCGCCGCATCCAGCGGGAAGCGACGCAGCGGCTGGAGCGTCACTTCGCATGCCAGCTCTGCGTTTTTGCACAGCGACATAAAATCGCCCGCCTGCGCGCGCGTGGCTTTGTATTCCGGCAAATAGCGGCCCGCCTGGCGCATCATCCATACCGGGGTGACATCAACGGGTTGGCGCAGCAGCGCACGCAGATAACGATCGTTCTTCAGTTCGGTCATTTTTGCAGTTCCTTAAGCGTCTTATCCCCAGTGTATCATGTCATTCATCGTCGGCCCGACACATTGCCACCGTATCTTCTATCAGGCGGCGCGCCACGGTGCCTGCCGGCGGAAGCAGTGGTAAATTGTCATAGCGATACCAGTCGGCGCTCAGCAGCTCTTTCTGATCGATAACAATCTCGCCGCTGTCGTACTCGGCCATAAAAGCCGTCATCAGCGATTGCGGGAACGGCCAGGGCTGCGAGGTGACATAACGCAAATTTTTCACCTTGATACCGCTCTCTTCCATCACTTCGCGCGCGACCGCCTGCTCCAGCGTTTCGCCCACTTCAACAAAGCCGGCCAGTACGGTGTGAACGCCGTTACGGTGGCGGGTGTGTTGCGCCAGTAAAAGGGAATCATCACGACGAATAGCAACGATAATGCAGGGGGCGATTTGCGGATAATAGCGTTCGCGACAGTGGCTGCAGAGCATCGCCCACTCGGTTTTGCTCGGGTGCATGGTGTGGCCGCAATAGCCGCAATATTGATGCGAACGATAAAACTCGGCCAGTTGCACGGCGCGCCCGGCCAGCTGGAACAAGCCCGCATCAAGATCGAGCACCTGCCGCACCGATCCCATCTCATGGGAACGATTTTGTTGGATCAACCACACAGAATCGCCCTGCCACTCACCTATACTGAGTGCGGCTTGTCCCGCAAGATCGAAATTTTTCGCTTCGCCATGGGGTAATTCTCCCCCGGGCAACCATAATTTTTGTTCATGGCTGACTAACCACCAGCCACGATCCGATTTTTCAATTATACGATCCATATCTATTGCACAACCTTTGCTTCACAGGCATGTTGGTAACATTACTATTACATTTTGGGTGGGCAGCTTTTAATCTTAACCTTGCGGAGTCAAACATGCTAAACCAGCTAGAAAACCTGACAGAGCGCGTTGGCGGAAGTAATAAACTGGTCGATCGCTGGCTGCACGTGCGTAAACATCTGCTTGTTGCCTACTACAACCTTGTTGGCATTAAGCCTGGCAAAGAATCCTATATGCGCCTGAACGAAAAAGCGCTGGATGATTTTTGTCAAAGCCTTGTCGATTACCTTTCCAACGGTCATTTTAATATTTATGAACGTATTATTCGCGAAATGGAAGGTAGCAGTCCGCTTTTAGCCGCGACCAAACTGTATCCCCAGCTGGAGGCCAATACCCAGCAAATCATGGATTATTACGACTCCACTCTCGAAAACGCCATCGACCAGGATAATTATCTGCAATTTCAGCAGGCACTTTCCGATATCGGCGAGGCGTTGGAGCAACGATTTACGCTGGAAGATAACCTGATCGCGCTGGCGCTGGATCACAATTTTAAAGCGAGTAACGAAGATAACGTCGCCCGTCCGGCTTGAGTTATTTATCGTTAACGCGTAGTTTACATTCACTGCTCCCGCTGTAAGGGAGCACATTCTTGTCGGAGTGCCCAGTGCGAAAGCCGGGCTGAGACCGTTAATTCGGGATCCGCGGAACCTGATCAGGTTAAAACCTGCGAAGGGAACAAGAGTCAATTTATTGCATCGCCCTCCGGGCGATCCTCTCTTGCTTCATCCGACGTCTGACAAGCCACTTCCTACACTTTCTGGAATGAGCTATGTCTGCCACAAAAATGACCCGTCGCGAACAGCGCGCCCACGCCCAACACTTTATCGACACCCTGGAAGGCACCGCTTTCCCCAACTCAAAACGTATCTATCTGAGCGGATCGCAGGACGATATTCGCGTACCGATGCGCGAGATCCAGCTCAGCCCGACGCTTATCGGCGGCAGCAAAGACAATCCGCAGCGGGAAGAAAACGAGGCGGTACCGGTCTACGACACCTCCGGTCCTTACGGCGATCCGGCGGTGACGATTAATGTACAAAAAGGGCTGGCAAAGCTGCGCCAGACCTGGATTGACGCCCGTGACGACAGCGAAGCACTAGACGAGCAAAGCTCTGCTTACACCAAAGAACGCCTGGCGGATGATGGGCTGGATGAACTGCGCTTTACCGGCCTGCTGACGCCGAAACGCGCCAGAGCCGGCAAGTGCGTGACTCAGCTGCACTACGCCCGCCAGGGTATCGTGACCCCGGAGATGGAATTTATCGCCATCCGCGAAAACATGGGTCGTGAGCGTATTCGCGGGGAAGTGCTGCGCCACCAGCATCCGGGCGAAGGCTTTGGCGCTCGCCTGCCGGAGAACATCACCCCGGAGTTTGTACGTGACGAAGTCGCGGCGGGCCGGGCGATTATTCCTGCCAACATTAACCACCCGGAATCAGAGCCGATGATCATTGGCCGCAATTTCCTGGTGAAAGTGAATGCCAACATCGGTAATTCAGCCGTCACCTCCTCCATCGAAGAAGAGGTGGAGAAACTGGTGTGGTCCACCCGCTGGGGTGCGGACACGGTCATGGACCTCTCCACCGGACGCTATATTCATGAAACCCGCGAGTGGATCCTGCGTAACAGCCCGGTACCCATTGGCACAGTTCCCATCTACCAGGCGCTGGAAAAGGTTAACGGCATTGCCGAAGATCTCACCTGGGAAGCCTTCCGCGATACCCTGCTGGAGCAGGCAGAGCAAGGCGTCGACTACTTCACTATCCATGCGGGCGTACTGCTGCGCTACGTCCCGATGACCGCCAAACGCCTGACCGGGATTGTCTCCCGTGGGGGCTCAATTATGGCGAAGTGGTGCCTGTCCCATCATCAGGAAAACTTCCTGTACGAGCACTTCCGCGAAATCTGCGAGATCTGCGCCGCATACGACGTCTCGCTGTCGCTGGGCGACGGTCTGCGTCCGGGATCCATTCGCGACGCCAACGACGAAGCCCAGTTTGCCGAGCTGCACACCCTGGGCGAGCTGACCAAAATTGCCTGGGAATATGACGTGCAGGTGATGATCGAAGGCCCGGGCCATGTGCCGATGCAGATGATCCGCCGCAACATGACCGAGGAGCTGGAACACTGCCATGAAGCGCCGTTTTACACCCTTGGGCCGCTGACCACCGACATCGCTCCGGGGTATGACCACTTCACCTCCGGGATTGGCGCGGCAATGATCGGCTGGTTTGGCTGCGCGATGCTCTGCTACGTCACGCCGAAAGAGCATCTCGGTCTGCCGAACAAAGAGGACGTGAAGCAAGGTCTGATCACCTACAAAATCGCCGCCCATGCGGCCGATCTGGCGAAGGGTCATCCGGGGGCGCAGATCCGCGATAACGCCATGTCAAAAGCGCGCTTCGAATTCCGCTGGGAAGACCAGTTCAACCTGGCTCTCGATCCCTTTACCGCCCGCGCCTATCACGACGAAACCCTACCGCAGGAGTCCGGCAAAGTGGCCCACTTCTGCTCCATGTGCGGACCGAAGTTTTGCTCGATGAAAATCAGCCAGGAGGTGCGCGACTACGCGGCGAAACAGACCATCGAGGTGGGGATGGCCGACATGTCAGAATCCTTCCGCGCCAAAGGCGGCGAGATCTACCTCAAAAAAGAGGAGGCGTGATGTATCAACCCAACTTCCCATCGGTTCCCTTTCGTCTGGGGCTTTATCCGGTAGTCGACAGCGTGGCGTGGATTGAACGCCTCCTGACCGCAGGCGTAAAAACGATCCAGCTGCGAATCAAAGATAAACAGGATGACGAGGTTGAAGCCGACATCATGGCAGCCATTGAGCTGGGGCGTCGCTACGACGCCCGCCTGTTTATCAACGACTACTGGCATCTGGCGATCAAGCATCAGGCTTACGGTGTGCATCTGGGTCAGGAGGATCTGGAGACCACCGATCTTGAGGCCATTCGTGCCGCCGGATTACGCCTCGGCGTCTCAACCCACGACGGCATGGAAATCGACGTGGCGCTGGCGGCGCGTCCATCCTACATCGCCCTCGGGCATGTTTTCCCGACCCGGACCAAGCAGATGCCTTCCGCGCCACAGGGACTGGAGCAGCTGACCCGGCATATCGAACGACTTGCGGATTATCCCACCGTCGCCATCGGCGGCATCAGCCTCGAGCGAGCCCCGGCGGTACTGGCGACCGGCGTCGGGAGCATCGCGGTGGTGAGCGCCATTACTCAGGCCGATGACTGGCAGGCGGCCACGGCACAATTACTGCAACGGGCGGGGGTGGGCGATGAATGATCGTGACTTTATGCGCTACAGCCGCCAGATCCTGCTGGACGATATCGCCATCGACGGGCAGCAAAAGCTGCTCGCCAGTCGGGTGCTGATTGTGGGGCTGGGTGGTCTTGGCGCACCGGCAGCGCTGTATCTGACCGGGGCAGGTATCGGCACGCTGGTACTGGCCGACGACGACGACGTCCATCTGAGTAATTTGCAGCGCCAGATTGTATTTACCACCGACGATCTGGATCAGCCGAAAGCGCAGGTAACACAGCGTCGTCTGACCCAGCTTAATCCAGATATCCGTCTGATTGCGTTACAGCAACGTCTGGAAGGCGATGCGCTTAACGAGCAGGTGGCGCAGGCCGACCTGGTGCTGGATTGCACCGATAACATGGCAACGCGGCAGGCGATTAACGCTGCCTGCGTAACACTCGACACCCCGCTCATCACCGCCAGCGCCGTGGGTTTTGGCGGGCAACTGATGACGCTAACCCCTCCCTGGACGCAGGGCTGCTACCGCTGCCTGTGGCCGGATGATAGCGAGCCGCAGCGTAACTGCCGCACCGCAGGCATCGTCGGGCCGGTAGTGGGCGTCATGGGAACCCTGCAGGCGCTGGAGGCGATCAAGCTACTCAGCGGGATTGAGACCACATGCAATACGCTGCGGCTGTTCGATGCCCGGGCAGGCAGTTGGCGGAAGTTAGCGCTACAGCGTGCCAGCGGCTGTACGGTATGCGGAGGACGCCATGCGGATCCTGTTTAACGACGAACCGATGCAGTGTGCGGACGACATAACCCTCGCCACCCTGCTCGACCAGCTACGCCAGTTAAAGCCCGGGGTGGCGCTGGCCCTTAACCAACAGATCCTGCCGCGCGAGCAGTGGGATATTCAGCAGGTGCGCGAAGGCGATCAGATCCTGCTCTTTCAGGTGATTGCCGGAGGCTGAGATGTTACGTATTGCGGATAAAACTTTTGATTCTCATTTATTTACCGGCACCGGAAAATTCGCCTCGCCGCAACTGATGATTGATGCTCTCAAAGAGAGCGGCAGCCAGCTGGTGACGCTGGCGATGAAGCGGGTCGATCTGCGTAACCACAACGATGCCATTCTGGTGCCGCTGCGCGCTGCGGGCGTCACGTTGCTGCCAAACACCTCCGGTGCCAAAACGGCAGAAGAGGCGGTGTTCGCCGCGCAGCTGGCACGCGAGGCGCTGGGCACCCACTGGCTTAAACTGGAGATCCATCCCGATGCCCGCTGGCTACTGCCCGATCCGATTGAAACGCTGAAAGCCGCCGAGCAACTGGTAAAACAGGGGTTCACGGTGCTGCCCTACTGTGGGGCCGATCCGGTGCTGTGCAAGCGGCTGGAGGAGGTAGGCTGCGCGGCGGTGATGCCGCTCGGTGCGCCAATTGGCTCCAGCCAGGGACTGGAAACCCGCGCGATGCTCGAGATCATCATTCAACAGGCGACCGTCCCGGTGGTAATAGATGCAGGGATCGGCGTGCCCAGCCATGCCACGCAAGCCCTGGAGATGGGGGCCGATGCGGTGCTGGTTAATACGGCGATTGCCGTCGCTGACGACCCGGTGATGATGGCGCGCGCCTTCCGTCTGGCGGTAGAAGCGGGTGTACTGGCACGCCAGTCTGGTCCCGGTTTGCGCAGTTTTGAAGCCGAGGCCACCAGCCCACTGACCGGTTTTCTGGAGGCGTTCTGATGCGCACCTTTACCGATCGCTGGCGTACGCTTAACTGGGACGACATTCGCCTGCGCATCAACAGCAAAACCCCGACGGACGTTAAGCGTGCGCTGAATGCCCGTCATCCAACCCGCGAAGACATGATGGCACTGCTCTCCCCTGCTGCCAGCGCGTATCTGGAGCCAATGGCGCAGCGGGCGCAGCGTCTGACCCGTCAGCGCTTTGGCAATACGGTGAGTTTTTACGTGCCGCTCTATCTGTCCAATTTGTGCGCCAACGACTGTACCTACTGTGGGTTCTCAATGAGCAACGCTATCAAGCGCAAAACGCTGGATGAAACCGAAATTGCCCGCGAGTGCGCAGCGATCCGTGAGATGGGGTTTGAGCACCTGCTGCTGGTCACCGGCGAGCATCAGAGTAAGGTCGGGATGGACTATTTTCGTCGTCATCTTCCTGCCATTCGCCGCCGGTTCTCCTCCCTGCAGATGGAGGTCCAACCCTTGTCAGAAGCGGAGTACGGCGAACTGAAAACGCTGGGCCTGGATGGCGTACTGGTCTATCAGGAGACCTATCACGAGGCGGTGTATGCCCGGCACCATCTGAAGGGCAAAAAGCAGGACTTCTTCTGGCGGCTGGAGACACCGGATCGGCTGGGCCGCGCCGGGATCGACAAGATCGGTTTGGGAGCACTGACCGGGCTCTCGGACAGCTGGCGGGTCGACAGCTATATGGTGGCGGAACATCTCCTGTGGCTGCAACAGCACTACTGGCAGAGCCGCTACTCGGTCTCCTTCCCGCGTCTGCGTCCCTGCGCCGGGGGCATTCAGCCCGCGTCGATCATGGATGAGCGCCAGCTGGTGCAGGCAATTTGTGCATTTCGCCTGCTGGCGCCTGAGGTGGAGCTGTCTCTGTCGACCCGTGAATCACCGGCATTTCGCGACCGCGTTATTCCACTGGCGATTAACAACGTCAGCGCTTTTTCCAAAACCCAACCAGGCGGCTATGCCGACGATCACCCTGAGCTTGAACAGTTTGCCCCCCACGATAACCGCCGCCCGGAAGATGTCGCCCGGGCGCTCAGCGATCAAGGTTTACAGCCGGTATGGAAAGACTGGGACAGCTGGCTGGGGCGCGCCTCGCAATTACGCTGAGAGGATATGTAACATGATGAAAATATTACGAGACATCGCGTAGTGTGATCGGCGGGCGATTGCCAGCCAATGCCCGTTTTTTTACTCTTGCCCTGTCAGCAAAGGACGCTGACCAGGGCGGAAAGCTTCTTCCTCGTTTCGCCCTGCCTTCTCATCTTTGTAACAGTTGTAACCGGTTTCAGTAAAAAGCAGGTTTCTTTGTGATGACTCACACACAACCGTTGTAAAGCGGTTGTTGAAGCAGACGGCGCGCGATAATTATTAATAAACACATGTACATTGAGGCTGACTATGAAGAACATTGTTTTATGCTGTGCAGCGGGAATGTCCACCAGCATGCTGGTTCAACGCATGAAAGACGCCGCACAGAAGAAAGGCGTCGAGGTGACCATTAAAGCCGTACCGGTTGCTGAATTTAAAGACGAAATCGCCGCAGCCGACATCGTGTTATTGGGCCCCCAGGTTAAATATGAGCTGGCAAACCTTCAGGCTCAGGCCGAGCCGCTGGGCAAAAAGGTCGCGGTTATCGACATGATGGATTACGGCATGATGAAAGGTGATGCCGTGCTGGATAAAGCTCTCAAACTGCTGGAGTGACGCATGGAAGATTTAGAAACGATCATTATGGAGCTGCTGGTGAATGCCGGCGCAGCCCGTAGTTCAGCGTTAACCGCCCTGCAGATGGCGCGTAAAGGCAATTTTACCGATGCCGAGAAGGCGATGGAAGAGTCGCGCGAATTCGTGAAGCATGCGCATACCATCCAGACGAAGCTGATCGGTATGGATGAAGGCACCGGCAAGCTTCCGGTCAATCTGATCACCGTGCACTCGCAGGATCACCTGATGAATGCAATGGTGATTCAGGATCTGGCGGGGGATATGATCGAGTTATATCGCCGGTTGCCGCTGGTGAACTAAACAACAGACCTAAACCGTAGCCCGGGTAAGCGCAGCGCACCCGGCAAAAAAAAACCCGCCGAAGCGGGTTTTTTTATGGGCTGACTAAACGATTAATCGTTGTCAGAACCGCCCAGGCCTGCGTTCAGGAGCTCTGCCAGGCTGGCAGATGCATCTTCAGCAGTCACCTGCGGTGCAGCTGGCGCTTCGCCTGCTGCGCGACGGCGCATACGATCCTGGTGGTACGCATAACCGGTACCGGCCGGGATCAGACGACCCACGATAACGTTCTCTTTCAGACCGCGCAGTTCGTCGCGTTTGCCCGCAACGGCTGCTTCGGTAAGCACACGAGTGGTCTCCTGGAACGATGCCGCGGAGATGAAGGACTCGGTTGCCAGAGACGCTTTGGTGATACCCAGCAGGTCACGTGCGAAGGTCGCACTGAGTTTGCCGTTCGATTCCAGATCGCGGTTAGCAATCTTGACGCGAGAGTATTCAACCTGCTCACCTTCGAGGAAGTCGGAGCTACCGGCATTCACGATGGTGGCTTTACGCAGCATCTGACGAACGATAACTTCGATGTGCTTATCGTTGATCTTAACGCCTTGCAGACGGTAAACGTCCTGTACTTCGTTGGTGATGTAACGCGTTACCGCGTGGACACCACGAAGACGCAGAATGTCGTGCGGTGCTTCCGGACCGTCGGAAACCACGTCACCACGTTCTACACGTTCACCTTCAAACACGTTGAGCTGACGCCATTTTGGAATCATCTCTTCGTACGCTTCGCTGCCATCCAGAGGCGTGATCACCAGGCGACGTTTCCCTTTGGTCTCTTTACCGAAGGAAATGATACCTGTGATTTCAGCCAGGATTGCCGGCTCTTTCGGACGACGTGCTTCGAACAGATCCGCAACGCGCGGCAGACCACCGGTAATATCCTTGGTACCGCTGGATTCCTGAGGAATACGCGCCAGAGCGTCACCCGCCCCGATCTGAATACCATCTTCCAGCTGAACAATCGCTTTGCCCGGCAGGAAGTACTGAGCCGACATGTCGGTGCCCGGGATCAGAACGTCGTTACCGTTAGCATCAACGATTTTCAGCGCTGGACGCAGATCTTTACCGCCCGCGGTACGTTCTGCAGAATCCAGAACCACCAGCGAAGAGAGACCGGTCAGGTCGTCGGTCTGACGAGTAATACTCTGACCGTCGATCATGTCGGTGAAGCGAATAAAGCCCGCTACTTCGGTGATAACTGGCATGGTGTGCGGATCCCAGTTTGCTACGGTTTCGCCGCCTGCAACCTGCTCGCCATCACCTTTGCCCATTACCGCACCGTAAGGCACTTTATAGCTCTCTTTGGTACGACCGAATTCGTCGATCAGTTTCAGCTCGGTGTTACGCGAAGTAACAACCAGCTTACCGGCAGAGTTCACAACCGACTTCGCATTGCTCAGACGGATGCTACCTTTGTTTTTCACCTGGATGCTGGATTCAGCAGCCGCACGAGATGCCGCACCACCGATGTGGAACGTACGCATCGTCAGCTGAGTACCCGGCTCACCGATGGACTGTGCCGCGATAACGCCGATTGCTTCACCTTTGTTGATGATGTGGCCACGCGCCAGGTCACGACCATAGCAGTGCGCACAAACACCAAAGTCGGTGTTACAGGATACGACGGAACGTACTTTGACGGAGTCAACGGAGTTCTCTTCCAGCAGATCACACCAGTGCTCGTGCAGCAGCGTGTTACGTGGAACCAGAATATCCGCGGTACCCGGCTTCAGAACGTCTTCAGCAGCCACACGACCCAATACGCGATCGCGCAGTGGCTCTTTAACATCACCACCCTCGATAACCGGAGTCATGGTGATACCTTCGAGGGTGCCACAATCGTCTTCGGTCACAACCAGATCCTGCGCAACGTCAACCAGACGACGCGTCAGATAACCGGAGTTCGCTGTTTTCAGTGCGGTATCCGCAAGGCCTTTACGCGCACCGTGCGTGGAGATGAAGTACTGGAGTACGTTCAGACCTTCACGGAAGTTCGCGGTGATCGGCGTTTCGATGATGGAGCCATCTGGCTTCGCCATCAGACCACGCATACCAGCCAACTGACGAATCTGTGCTGCAGAACCACGCGCACCGGAGTCGGCCATCATGTAAATGCTGTTGAAGGAAACCTGCTGCTCTTCTACACCGTCACGGTTAATAACGGTTTCGGTCTGCAGGTTATCCATCATCGCTTTGGAGACACGATCGTTCGCCGCTGCCCAGATATCGATAACTTTGTTATAGCGTTCGCCTGCGGTAACCAGACCAGACTGGAACTGCTCCTGGATTTCGGCTACTTCAGCTTCTGCTTCACTGATGATCTCGTATTTCTTCTCTGGGATCACCATGTCATCGATACCAACAGATGCACCTGAACGCGCTGCATAAGCAAAGCCGGTGTACATGGTCTGGTCAGCAAAGATAACGGTCGGTTTCAGACCCAAAATACGATAACAAGTGTTCAGCATTTTGGAGATGGCTTTCTTACCCAGCGCCTGGTTGACGATGGAGTAAGGCAGACCTTTCGGAACGATCATCCACAGAATCGCACGGCCTACAGTCGTGTCGATAATGCTGGTTTTCGCAACGAATTCACCGTTAGCGTCTTTTTCGTGCTCAGTGATACGCACTTTAACGCGCGCATGCAGAGAGGCCAGGCCAGCGCGATAAATACGCTCAGCTTCTTTCGGGCCAGTCAGCACCATGCCTTCGCCTTTGGCGTTAACACAGTCACGGGTCATGTAGTACAGACCCAGTACAACGTCCTGAGACGGAACGATGATTGGTTCGCCGTTCGCCGGGGACAGGATGTTGTTGGTAGACATCATCAGCGCACGCGCTTCGAGCTGGGCTTCCAGCGTCAGCGGTACGTGAACAGCCATCTGGTCACCATCGAAGTCGGCGTTATAAGCCGCACAAACCAGCGGGTGCAGCTGGATAGCTTTACCTTCGATCAGTACTGGCTCAAATGCCTGGATACCCAGACGGTGCAGTGTTGGTGCACGGTTCAGCAGTACCGGGTGTTCGCGGATAACTTCGTCCAGGATATCCCAAACGACAGCTTCTTCACGCTCAACCATCTTCTTAGCGGCTTTGATGGTGGTGGCGAGGCCACGCAGTTCCAGCTTGCCGTAGATGAACGGTTTGAACAGCTCCAGTGCCATTTTCTTCGGCAGACCGCACTGATGCAGACGCAGGTATGGACCTACGGTGATTACAGAACGACCAGAGTAGTCAACACGCTTACCGAGCAGGTTCTGACGGAAACGACCCTGCTTACCTTTGATCATGTCGGCCAAAGATTTCAGAGGACGCTTGTTAGAACCGGTGATCGCACGACCGCGACGACCGTTATCCAGCAGGGCGTCTACCGCTTCCTGCAGCATACGTTTTTCGTTACGTACGATGATATCTGGCGCAGCCAGATCCAGCAGACGCTTCAGACGGTTGTTACGGTTAATGACGCGACGATACAGATCGTTCAGGTCAGACGTCGCGAAACGACCACCATCCAGCGGAACCAGCGGACGCAGATCTGGGGGCAGAACCGGCAGAACGGTCAGGATCATCCACTCTGGCTTGTTGCCAGACTGAACGAACGCTTCCAGCAGCTTGATACGCTTGGTCAGCTTTTTACGCTTGGTTTCAGAGTTGGTTTCGTTCAGCTCTTCACGCAGAGTTTCACACTCTTGCTCCAGATCCATGCTTTTCAGCAGGGCCTGGATTGCTTCCGCACCCATCTTGGCGTCGAATTCGTCACCGAACTCTTCCAGCGCGTCCAGGTACTGCTCTTCGGTCAGGATCTGGTTACGTTCCAGATTGGTCATCCCGCCTTCGATCACAACATAAGATTCGAAGTACAGTACACGTTCGATATCGCGCAGCGGCATATCCAGCAGCAGGCCGATACGGGACGGCAGAGATTTCAGGAACCAGATGTGGGCAGTCGGAGACGCCAGCTCGATGTGGCCCATGCGCTCACGACGCACTTTGGTCTGGGTCACTTCAACGCCACACTTCTCACAGATCACACCACGGTGTTTCAGGCGCTTGTACTTACCGCACAGGCACTCGTAATCTTTTACTGGCCCGAAAATACGCGCACAGAAAAGGCCGTCACGCTCAGGTTTGAACGTACGGTAGTTGATGGTTTCTGGCTTTTTAACTTCACCAAAAGACCATGAACGGATCATGTCTGGCGAGGCCAGAGCAATTTTGATCGCATCAAACTCTTCGGTTTTAGTTTGCGCTTTCAGAAACTTTAATAAGTCTTTCACGGATTTGCTCCCGTCGGAGTTAGCACAATCTGGTGCCGGGTATGACCCCGGCACCAGCGACCTGTTTGAGCGAGAGTTACTCGTCTTCCAGTTCGATGTTGATACCCAGCGAACGAATCTCTTTCAACAGTACGTTGAAGGATTCTGGCATGCCTGGTTCCATCTGATGGTTGCCGTCCACGATGTTTTTATACATCTTGGTACGACCGTTCACGTCATCAGACTTAACGGTAAGCATTTCCTGCAGGGTGTATGCTGCGCCGTATGCTTCAAGCGCCCACACTTCCATCTCCCCGAAGCGCTGACCACCGAACTGCGCCTTACCACCCAGCGGCTGCTGAGTAACCAGGCTGTAAGAACCGGTAGAACGCGCGTGCATCTTGTCATCAACCAGGTGGTTCAGTTTCAGCATGTACATGTAGCCAACGGTAACCTGGCGCTCAAACTGCTCACCAGTACGACCGTCGAACAGAGTGATCTGGCCAGAACTTGGCAGGCCACCCAGCTGTAACAGTTCCTTGATTTCAGACTCTTTCGCACCATCGAAGACTGGCGTTGCGATTGGCATACCCTTACGCAGGTTTTCTGCCAGACGCAGCACTTCGTCATCGGTGAAGGTATTCAGGTCGACTTTCTGACAAACATCAGTACCCAGATCGTACGCACGCTGGATGAACTCGCGCAGTTTCGCGACTTCTTCTTGCTGCTTCAGCATGGCGTTAATTTTCTCGCCAATGCCTTTCGCAGCCATACCCAGGTGGGTTTCGAGGATCTGACCGATGTTCATACGAGACGGTACGCCCAGTGGGTTCAGTACGATATCTACCGGCGTACCGTTAGCATCGTGCGGCATATCTTCGATCGGGTTGATCTTAGAGATAACACCCTTGTTACCGTGACGACCCGCCATCTTATCACCAGGCTGGATCTGACGTTTAACCGCCAGATACACCTTAACAATCTTCAGCACGCCTGGTGCCAGATCGTCGCCCTGAGTGATTTTACGGCGTTTCGCTTCGAGTTTTTTCTCGAACTCGTGTTTCAGTTCGTCATACTGCTCAGCCAGCTGTTCCAGCTGATTCTGTTTCTCTTCGTCGGCCAGGCCCAGCTCGAGCCAGCGGTCACGTGGCAGCTTGTCGAGCTTCTCAGCTTCAACACCACCGGCAACCAGCACAGTGTAGATACGACTAAACAGGCCAGCTTCGAGGATCTGCAGTTCTTCAGACAGGTCTTTCTTAGCCTGCTTCAGCTGCATCTCTTCGATTTCCAGCGCACGTTTGTCTTTTTCTACGCCATCGCGAGTGAAGACCTGAACGTCGATAACCGTACCGGAAACACCGTTAGGTACGCGCAGAGAAGAGTCTTTAACGTCAGACGCTTTCTCGCCGAAGATCGCACGCAGCAGTTTCTCTTCTGGCGTCAGCTGGGTTTCACCTTTCGGCGTAACCTTACCAACCAGAATGTCGCCGCCGGTCACTTCTGCACCGATGTAAACGATACCGGATTCATCCAGTTTGGAGAGCGCCGCTTCACCCACATTAGGGATGTCAGCAGTGATCTCTTCTGGCCCCAGCTTGGTGTCACGGGACACACATGCCAGTTCCTGGATGTGAATCGTGGTGAAACGATCTTCCTGAACCACACGCTCGGAGACGAGGATGGAGTCTTCGAAGTTGTAACCGTTCCACGGCATGAACGCTACGCGCATGTTCTGACCAAGCGCCAGTTCACCGAGGTCGGTGGACGGACCGTCAGCCAGCACGTCGCCGCGCTCAACTGGCTCACCCAGAGACACACATGGCATCTGGTTGATACAGGTGTTCTGGTTAGAACGGGTGTATTTGGTCAGGTTGTAGATGTCGATACCCGCTTCGCCCGCGTGCATCTCGTCTTCGTTAACTTTGATAACGATACGGGAAGCATCAACGTACTGAACGGTACCGCCACGTTTAGCAACCGCAGTAACACCGGAGTCAACGGCAACAGCGCGTTCCATACCGGTACCCACCAGCGGCTTATCAGCACGCAGAGTTGGAACCGCCTGACGTTGCATGTTCGCACCCATCAGGGCACGGTTGGCGTCATCGTGTTCCAGGAACGGGATCAGGGACGCACCGACGGAAACCACCTGTTGGGTGGAAACGTCCATGTAGTCAACCTGGTCGCGGCTGAACAAGCTCGACTCGCCTTTGCTACGGCAGGTTACCAGGTCTTCTTCAAAGTGGCCTTCGTCATCCAGGTTGGAGTTCGCCTGAGCGATAACGTAGTTGCCTTCTTCGATAGCAGACAGGTAGTGAATTTCGTCGGTAACAACACCGTCAGTCACTTTACGATACGGCGTCTCGAGGAAGCCATATTCGTTAGTCTGTGCGTACACGGACAGGGAGTTGATCAGACCGATGTTTGGACCTTCAGGCGTTTCGATAGGACACACGCGACCGTAGTGAGTCGGGTGTACGTCTCGAACTTCAAAGCCTGCACGTTCACGGGTCAGACCGCCTGGGCCGAGTGCAGAGATACGACGCTTGTGCGTGATCTCAGACAGCGGGTTGTTCTGGTCCATAAACTGAGACAGCTGGCTGGAACCAAAGAACTCTTTCACTGCTGCAGAGATAGGCTTGGCGTTAATCATATCCTGAGGCATCAGGGTATCCAGATCGCCCAGAGACAGACGCTCTTTCACCGCACGCTCTACACGTACCAGGCCAACGCGGAATTGGTTTTCCGCCATTTCGCCTACGGAACGGATACGACGGTTGCCGAGGTGGTCGATATCATCCACTTCGCCTTTACCGTTACGGATATCGATGAGCTTCTTCATCACTTCGATGATGTCTTCTTTGCTCAGGATACCGGAACCTTCAATCGCATCACGCAGCAGAGAACGGTTGAACTTCATACGACCAACCGCGGACAGATCGTAGCGGTCTTCGGAGAAGAACAGGTTCTCGAACAGGCTTTCAGCCGCTTCGCGAGTTGGTGGCTCACCAGGACGCATCATGCGGTAGATTTCTACCAGCGCGCTCAGACGATCGGTAGTTGGGTCGACGCGAATCGTTTCCGACATGTACGCGCCGTGATCCAGATCGTTGGTGAACAGCGTTTCGATACGCTTGTGACCAGACTGGCTCAGCTTAGCCAGCAGATCCAGGCTCAGCTCCATGTTAGCCGGGCAGATCAGCTCGCCAGTTGATGCATCAACGTAGTCTTTTGCAGCCACTTTGCCAGCAATGTATTCAACCGGAACTTCGATGTGTTTGATTTCATCTTTTTCCAGCTGACGGATGTGGCGCGCAGTAATACGGCGACCTTTTTCCACATATACTTTGCCGTCAAATTCGATGTCGAACGATGCGGTATCACCACGCAGACGCTCAGGCACCAGCTCCATTTGCAGCTTGTTGTCACGAATTTCGAAGACAACTTTCTCAAAGAACAGATCAAGAATCTGCTCAGTGGTGTATTGCAGCGCACGCAGAATGATGGTGGCCGGCAGTTTACGACGACGGTCGATACGGACAAACAGGTTGTCTTTCGGATCGAACTCGAAGTCCAGCCAGGAACCACGGTAAGGAATGATGCGCGCGTTATACAGTACTTTACCGGATGAGTGCGTTTTACCTTTATCGCTGTCGAAGAAGACGCCCGGGCTGCGGTGCAGCTGGGAAACGATAACACGCTCAGTGCCGTTGATGACGAAAGTACCGTTGTCGGTCATGAGCGGAATTTCGCCCATGTAGACTTCTTGTTCTTTGATGTCTTTAACGGTGCCTTCCGGCGCTTCGCGCTCGTAGATCACCAGACGCAGCTTAACGCGCAGCGGTGCCGAGTAGGTCACGCCACGGATTTGACATTCCTGAACGTCAAACACCGGTTCGCCAAGACGGTAGCTGACGTATTGCAGCTCTGAATTACCGCTGTAGCTTTTAATTGGGAATACTGAACGGAAGGCTGCTTCCAGACCGTACTGCCCTTCAGGATCTTGCTCGATAAACTTCTGGAACGAGTCAAGCTGGATAGAAAGGAGATAAGGTATGTCCAACACTTGTGGACGTTTACCAAAATCCTTACGAATACGTTTTTTCTCGGTATAGGAGTAAACCATAGGGTTCCTCAGCTCGCTGACAAGTCGACGCATCTGTCCATTGAGGGACAGTTTGTGCAACACCATTTTGTTGATCGGAAAATTGAATACTTTCCGCAATACCTGTTGCTATCACGCTTAAACCATTTCGTTGCGATTTACCCAGAGCGAGCACCCTGTCGCAGTATATTAAGTCGTCGATAGAAACAAGCATTGTCAGGACAGCCAGCAGTCAAACAGTGTGAAACTCTACTGGCGCCTTACAGCGCAAAAAGGCTGGTGACTAAAAAGTCACCAGCCATCAGCCTAATTTCTCAGGCTGCAACCGGAAGGGTTGGCTTATTTAACTTCAACTTCTGCGCCAGCTTCTTCCAGAGATTTTTTCAGTGCTTCTGCGTCATCTTTGCTCACGCCTTCTTTCAGCGCAGCTGGAGCAGATTCTACCAGGTCTTTAGCTTCTTTCAGACCCAGGCCAGTTGCGCCACGTACAGCTTTGATTACCGCAACTTTGTTCGCGCCGATACCTTTCAGAATCACGTCGAATTCAGTTTTTTCTTCAGCAGCTTCAGCTGGGCCAGCAGCTACAGCTACAGCAGCAGCAGCAGAAACGCCGAATTTTTCTTCCATTGCAGTGATCAGTTCTACAACGTCCATTACGGACATAGCTGCAACTGCTTCAATGATTTGATCTTTAGTGATAGACATTTAAATTGTTCCTGAAAATCAGAATAAGTTTATACGTAAGCGAATACTTGATAAAGAAAACGGCTATTAAGCAGCTTCTTTCGCATCGCGTACAGCAGCCAGAGTGCGAACCAGTTTGCCAGCCGAAGCTTCTTTCATGGTTGCCATCAGGCGTGCAATTGCTTCTTCGTAGGTTGGCAGGGTTGCCAGGCGATCGATATTCGATGCCGTGATCAACTCACCTTCAAAGGCTGCGGCTTTGACCTCAAATTTTGCATTCGCTTTCGCGAAATCTTTGAACAGACGAGCAGCTGCGCCCGGGTGTTCCATAGAATATGCAATCAGGGTCGGACCAACAAACGTGTCTTTCAGGCACTCAAACTGAGTACCTTCAACGACGCGGCGCAGCAGGGTGTTACGAACAACACGCATGTAAACGCCAGCTTCACGACCTGCTTTACGCAGTTCAGTCATTTTGTCCACAGTAACGCCGCGGGAATCCGCAACTACTGCAGACAGCGCGCCTTTGGCTACTTCGCTGACTTCAGCAACAATCGCTTGTTTGTCTTGAAGATTTAAAGCCATTAGCTTTGCTCCTGGATGTTTGCCAGGGCTCATGCCCTGGAACTCACTTCACTCTCCTCAACGAGAAGAGCGTCTTAATACGGTGAGCAGAAACAAGCCAGAGTATCAGAAATAATCTTAGCGTTCTGTCACCGTCTACGCAGGGCATTAAGTCTCTTTCGAGACACCTGCGGTCTTCGACGGAGGCCTGGATAGGCCAGGCTCCAACGAACAAATCTTTTTACCTGCTAACTTTCATTAGCAAACGTGGGGGGAAGATTGTAGACAAATCCACCGCCCACGTAAAGGTATTAGTTTGCAGCAGCGCTCAGGCCAGCCTGATCAACTGCAACACCTGCACCCATGGTGGTAGACAGGCTAACTTTCTTGATGTACACGCCTTTCGCCTGAGTTGGTTTGGCTTTTTTCAGCGCAACCAGCAGAGATTCCAGGTTTTCTTTCAGTTTGTCAGTGTCAAAGTCCACTTTACCGATGGTGGTGTGGATGATGCCGTTTTTGTCGTTACGATAACGAACCTGACCTGCTTTAGCGTTCTTAACCGCTTCAGCAACGTTAGGGGTTACAGTACCAACCTTCGGGTTTGGCATCAGACCGCGTGGGCCCAGAACCTGGCCCAGCTGGCCAACAACGCGCATTGCATCCGGGGAAGCAATAACAACGTCAAAGTTCATTTCGCCTTTCTTGATCTGGTCAGCCAGATCTTCCATACCTACCAGCTCAGCGCCTGCAGCTTTAGCAGCTTCAGCGTTTGCGCCCTGGGCAAATACGGCAACGCGAACGGAACGGCCAGTACCGTGTGGCAGTACAGTTGCACCACGTACGTTCTGGTCAGATTTACGAGCGTCGATACCGAGGTTTACAGCAACGTCAACGCTTTCAACGAACTTAGCGGTAGCCAGTTCTTTCAGCAGAGCGATAGCTTCGTTGATGTCGTACTGTTTGGTCGCATCAATTTTGCCACGGATCACGGACATGCGCTTGGTCAGTTTAGCCATTTCTTAGTCCTCCACTACCAGGCCCATGGAACGTGCAGTACCTTCAATGGAGCGAGTCATCGCTTCAATGTCGGAACCAGTCATGTCGGCAGCTTTGGTCTGCGCGATTTCCTGCAGCTGAGTGCGGGAAATTTTACCTACTTTGTCTTTGTTCGGCTTACCGGAACCAGACTTGATACCAGCCGCTTTTTTCAGCAGAACTGCTGCCGGCGGGGTCTTGGTAACGAAAGTGAAAGAACGGTCAGCGTAAACGGTAATAACAACCGGAGTCGGCAGGCCTTTTTCCAGGGATTCAGTTTTGGCGTTGAACGCTTTACAGAATTCCATGATGTTAACGCCTTGCTGACCCAGTGCTGGGCCGACTGGCGGACTCGGGTTTGCCATACCAGCTGCAACCTGCAGCTTGACATAGGCTTGTACTTTCTTAGCCATTGTAAAATCCTCTGATTGGGTTATAGCGCCTCAAGGAGGCTCCCCGTGATAAAATTCGTTTTACGGATGCGATCCATAAAAACAAAAGGCGCGAAATTGTATTCCAATCTCGCGCCCTGTGCAACGATTAAATCGTCGCTTTTTTGATCGGCTACTTAGGCTTTTTCTACCTGCGCAAAGTCCAGCTCTACCGGGGTCGCACGACCGAAGATAGAAACAGAAACTTTCAGGCGGGACTTTTCGTAGTCCACTTCTTCAACCACACCGTTAAAGTCAGCAAACGGACCATCACTGACACGGACCATTTCGCCCGGTTCAAACAGCGTTTTAGGACGCGGCTTATCCCCAACCTGCTGCAGGCGGTTCATAATCGCATCAACTTCTTTGTCGCTGATTGGCGCCGGACGGTCAGACGTGCCGCCGATAAAGCCCATTACGCGAGGTACGCTACGCACCAGGTGCCAGCTTGCGTCGTTCATCACCATCTGAACAAGGACGTAACCCGGGAAGAATTTACGTTCGCTTTTGCGACGCTGGCCGCCACGGATCTCGACCACTTCTTCGGTCGGAACCATAACTTCGCCAAACAACTCTTCCATGTTGTGTAATTTGATATGCTCACGCAGCGATGTAGCTACGCGGCCTTCAAAACCGGAAAACGCCTGAACGACGTACCAGCGCTTTTTAGGGGCTTCAGACATCTTAGAACCTCAGGCCAGTGATAAAGGATACCAGGCGAACCAGAATACCATCCAGTCCCCACAGGATCAGTGACATTACAGCGGTAACCGCAGCTACAATCAGCGTGGTGTGCAATGTTTCCTGGCGAGTCGGCCAAATGACCTTACGGACTTCGGTTCTCGCTTCGCGGGCAAAAGCAACGGTCGCTTTACCTTTGGTCGTCAACAGCGCGACACCACCCGCTGCAGCAATCAGAATTACCACTGCCAGCGCGCGTAGCGGCAGCATCATGTCACGATAAAGATAGTTGCCAACGATTGCCACGATCAACAATACGGCTACCACTACCCATTTCATCGCTTCCAGGCCGCGCCCGCTCCCTTGAGCTTCGGTATTCGCACTCATAAACCAACCTGTCAGAAGTATTCTACAAATATTTTCACCCCGCGATTGCGAGGCGAACCTAACCGAAATGCTCTGATGCGTTTCGGACTAAAACGCCCTCTTCAGAGCCTGTCTCAGCAATGATTATGACAAATAAAATCACTGATGAGCCAGGTTCTGGTTCGAAAGCGTGCAAAAAGGGCATCAAATGATGCCCTTTTCATGCGCATTGCGTCAAATGTTATCAGCAATTAGCTGAGAACTTTAGCAACCACGCCCGCACCAACGGTACGGCCGCCTTCACGGATTGCGAAACGCAGACCGTCATCCATCGCGATTGGGTGGATCAGGGTAACAACCATTTTGATGTTGTCGCCTGGCATTACCATCTCAACGCCTTCTGGCAGTTCGATGGTACCGGTCACGTCAGTTGTACGGAAGTAGAACTGTGGACGGTAGCCTTTGAAGAACGGAGTATGACGGCCGCCTTCATCTTTGGACAGGATGTACACTTCGGATTCGAACTTAGTGTGTGGCTTGATAGAGCCCGGCTTAGCCAGAACCTGGCCACGCTGGATTTCTTCACGCTTGATACCACGCAGCAGAACACCACAGTTCTCGCCTGCACGACCTTCGTCCAGCAGTTTGCGGAACATTTCAACGCCGGTACAGGTAGACTTAGCAGTCTCTTTGATACCAACGATTTCAACTTCTTCGCCAACTTTAACGATACCGCGCTCTACACGACCGGTAACAACAGTACCACGGCCGGAGATAGAGAATACGTCTTCGATAGGCAGCAGGAACGGCTTGTCAATCGCACGCTCTGGTTCCGGGATGTAAGAATCCAGGTAGCCAGCCAGTTCGATGATTTTCTCTTCCCACTGTGCTTCGCCTTCCAGCGCTTTCAGTGCAGAACCACGAACGATAGGGGTGTCGTCGCCTGGGAAATCGTACTGAGACAGCAGCTCACGTACTTCCATTTCTACCAGTTCCAGCAGCTCTTCGTCATCAACCATGTCGCATTTGTTCAGGAACACGATGATGAAAGGAACGCCTACCTGACGACCCAGCAGGATGTGCTCACGGGTCTGAGGCATAGGGCCGTCAGTCGCAGCAACAACCAGGATCGCGCCGTCCATCTGCGCAGCACCGGTGATCATGTTTTTAACATAGTCGGCGTGGCCTGGGCAGTCTACGTGTGCGTAGTGGCGAGTCGGGGTGTCATACTCAACGTGGGAAGTGTTGATGGTGATACCACGCGCTTTTTCTTCTGGTGCGTTATCGATCTGGTCGAATGCACGAGCAGAACCACCGTAGGTTTTAGCCAGAACGGTAGTGATTGCAGCGGTCAGCGTTGTTTTACCATGGTCAACGTGGCCGATAGTACCGACGTTAACGTGCGGTTTTGTACGTTCAAACTTTTCTTTAGACATCGATTGTCCCTCTAAGACACGGATAAATCGGTGATATCACCACATCAACCAGGCAATATGCCTGAACTGTTGAATTCATTTAAATTGAAACAGAGAGAAACGGGAGGGAGAAGTGAAGTGGTGCTGATACCCAGAGTCGAACTGGGGACCTCACCCTTACCAAGGGTGCGCTCTACCAACTGAGCCATATCAGCACGTATTGGAGCGGGCAGCGGGAATCGAACCCGCATCATCAGCTTGGAAGGCTGAGGTAATAGCCATTATACGATGCCCGCATCCTGAAACTCGGCTACCCAGTTCTTTCTGTAACAAAAAAAGAGATTTCTCTCTTTTTAAGTTCGAGCTGGCTAATTTTTTCAACCAGCTCCGGCGGCGAATACGCTGCCAGAAAGTGGTGGTGGGGGAAGGATTCGAACCTTCGAAGTCTGTGACGGCAGATTTACAGTCTGCTCCCTTTGGCCGCTCGGGAACCCCACCGGACTTGATGGTGCCGACTACCGGAATCGAACTGGTGACCTACTGATTACAAGTCAGTTGCTCTACCTACTGAGCTAAGTCGGCATCAAGTAGCGCGCATTTTAGGGAGACCCGCAGATTCATGCAACTAAAAATTCGCATAAATCGTGCGTTCGCTCATATTTTATGCGAAGAGAGGGGTAAACGCTGTAATTCCAGGCAGAAGCGGACAAATATCCGTCATTTACCCCCTGAAAAGGGCCTAAACCGTGGGCGGGAGGATTCCTGCGTTACGCATCAGTTAGCGACTTTTTTTCTTATTATTCCTCTCATCTGATGTTACCCTCCTGCGCATTGTCCAAAATTAACTACTAGATGTGCCATACCCCGCATGGCTAGCCTCTACTGTGGGAAGTGATGGCTCACTGAAGCATGCTGATGAGCAAAAAAGAGCAAACGTTAATGACGCCTTATCTCCAGTTTAGCCGCAGCCAGTGGGCTGCTCTGCGTGATTCCGTGCCGATGACCCTGACAGAAGGCGAAATCGCACGGCTAAAAGGGATAAACGAAGACCTGTCGCTGGAAGAAGTGGCAGAAATATACCTGCCTTTATCGCGTTTGCTGAATTTCTATATAAGCTCCAACCTTCGCCGTCAGGCCGTACTGGAGCAGTTCCTCGGAACCAACGGGCAGCGCATTCCTTATATCATCAGCATTGCCGGCAGCGTAGCCGTGGGCAAAAGTACCACCGCGCGCGTGCTCCAGGCGCTGCTGAGCCGCTGGCCGGAACACCGCAGCGTGGAGTTAATCACCACCGACGGCTTCCTGCACCCCAATGAAGTATTAAAAGAACGCGGCCTGATGAAGAAGAAGGGCTTCCCGCTCTCTTACGATATGCACCGTCTGGTGAAATTCGTCTCGGATCTGAAATCTGGCGCACCGAATGTAACCGCGCCGGTCTATTCGCACCTGATTTATGATCGCATCCCGGACGGGGATAAAACGGTGGTGCAGCCCGATATTCTGATTCTGGAAGGATTAAATGTCCTGCAGAGCGGGATGGATTATCCACATGACCCGCATCATGTGTTCGTTTCTGACTTTGTCGATTTCTCTATTTATGTCGATGCGCCAGAAGACCTGCTGCAAAACTGGTATATCAATCGTTTCCTTAAGTTCCGCGAAGGGGCCTTTACGGATCCTGACTCCTACTTCCATAACTACGCTCAGCTCTCGGAAGAAGAAGCCGTTAACGTGGCAACGTCGCTGTGGAATGAGATCAACTACGTGAACCTGAAAGAGAACATCCTCCCGACGCGTGAACGCGCCAGCCTGATCCTTACCAAGAGTGAGAAGCACGCTGTCGACCAGATCCGCCTGCGGAAATAGGGGTTAAGCAGACATAAAAAAACCGGCGATAATCGCCGGTTTTTTTATTGCTTACACCTGAGGCTTTTCGCCGTTCTCATCCTGATCGACGGCAAAGCAGGCCACCAGCTGTCCACCGTAGTCTTTTAACTGCGGCTGCAGCTGCGTGCACGGCCCAAAGCGACGACGGCAGCGGGCATTGAATGCACATCCCGGCGGTGGATTGAGCGGGCTTGGCAGTTCACCGGTCAGTTTAATACGCTCACGACGTTCATCCGGGTTCAGACGCGGGGTGGCCGAGAGCAATGCCTGAGTATAAGGATGGCGCGGGTTATTAAAGATCTGATCTTTTGTCCCCTTCTCCACGCAGCGTCCCAGATACATCACCATCACTTCATCGGCAATGTGCTCCACCACGGACAGGTCGTGAGAGATGAAGACATACGACAGGCCTAAATCCTGCTGCAGATCCATCATCAGGTTCAGTACCTGCGCACGTACGGAAACGTCGAGTGCAGAAACCGGTTCATCGGCAATCACCACGTCCGGATCGAGCATCAGACCGCGGGCGATAGCAATACGCTGACGCTGGCCGCCAGAGAACATATGCGGATAGCGATCGTAGTGCTCGGTCTTGAGCCCCACCTTCGCCATCATCGCCAGTGCTTTCTCGCGCCGCTGCTCTTTGCTCAACTCGGTATTAATCTGCAGCGGCTCTTCCAGAATCTGTCCCACTTTCTTACGCGGGTTCAGAGAACCGTACGGGTTCTGGAACACAATCTGGATTTTCTGCCGACGCAGCTTCTGCGCGTTGGGATCGTGCTTGAGCAGATCCTGCCCCTGATAGTACAGCTCGCCCCCGGTCGGGATTTCAATCATGGTCAACAGACGACCCAGCGTGGACTTCCCACAGCCGGACTCCCCTACTACCGCCAGCGTCTTCCCGCGCTCCAGGGTAAAGGAGACACCGTCTAGCGCTTTCACCAGACGTTCAGGCGCAAACAGCCCCTTCTTCACCGGGTAGTGTTTTTTCAGATCGATCGCCTGAAGCAGTGGCTGCTGCAGGGTGGCCTCTTGCTTACTCATAGTGTAGGCCTCCCGGCGTCATCGAGTGGGTAGTGGCATTTTGACTGACGGCCGTCGGTGAGGGTATACAGCTCTGGCTCATCGGTACGGCATTTGTCGGTCGCATACGGACAGCGCGGGTTCAGCAGACAGCCCATCGGACGGTCATACTTGCCCGGCACCACGCCCGGCAGCGAAGCCAGACGCGCCTTGTCCTGGGCAAACTCCGGCAATGCGCGCAGCAGAGCCTGAGTATACGGGTGGCGCGGCGCGCGGAAGATATCCGTCGCCTTGCCGGTTTCGACCACCTGCCCTGCATACATCACGATAATTTTATGCGCCGCTTCGGCCACTAACGCCAGGTCATGGGTGATCAGGATCAGCGCCATGTTCTCTTTCTGCTGCAGCTCCAGCAGCAGCTCAATGATCTGCGCCTGAATGGTCACGTCCAGCGCGGTCGTCGGTTCATCGGCGATCAGCAGCTTTGGACGACAGGCAATCGCCATCGCGATCATCACGCGCTGGCTCATCCCACCGGAAAGCTGGTGCGGATAAACATCCAGACGTGAGCCCGGATCGGGGATCCCGACCTGGGTCAGCAGGTCAATCGCCCGCTGACGTCGGGTTTTCTTGTTACCGCCCTGATGCACCTTGATGGCTTCCATAATCTGGAAACCGACGGTGTAGCATGGGTTAAGACTGGTCATCGGGTCCTGAAAAATCATCGCCACTTCGGCGCCCACCAGCTGGCGGCGCTCTTTTTCCGAAATGCGCTTCAGATCCTGACCGTTAAACTCAAGGCTTTCCGCCATTACGCGCCCGGGATAATCAATCAATCCCATGATCGCCAGCGAGCTCACCGATTTACCGGAACCGGATTCACCGACGATGCCCACCACTTCACCCTGATTTACGCTGTAGCTAACACGATCTACGGCGCGAAACTCGGAGCCAACGTCACCGAAGTGCACCGATAATTTATCTACATTTAATAACGCCATCTCGTGCCTCTTACTGCTTCAGTTTGGGATCAAGTGCATCACGCAGACCATCACCCATCAGGTTAAATGCCAGCACCGTCAGCAGGATCGCCAGACCCGGGAAGGTCACGACCCACCATGCGCTTTGCGCGAACTGCAACACGTCGGCGAGCATCGTGCCCCACTCCGGTGTTGGCGGTTGCGCACCCATGCCAAGGAAGCCAAGAGCAGCCATATCGAGAATGGCGTTTGAGAAACCGAGCGATGCCTGAACAATCAGGGGCGCAAGGCAGTTTGGAAGAATATTGACGAACATCTGACGCAGTGCGCCAGCTCCCGCCACGCGGGACGCAGTGACATAGTCGCGATGCACTTCCACCAGCACCGCCGCGCGGGTTAAGCGCACATAGTGGGGGAGTGCCACGAACGTCAGGGCCAATGCAGCGTTGCCGATAGACGGACCGAAGACCGCCACCAGTACCAGCGCAAGCAGCAGGCTTGGCAGCGCCAGCATGATGTCGACGACACGCATGATGATGTTGTCGACCAGGCCCCCGAAGTAGCCTGCGACCAGCCCGAGAACCACGCCCAGAATCAGCGAGAGCACCACCACCAGACAACCGACCAGCAGCGACAGACGCGCACCGTACATCAGACGGGACAGCACATCGCGGCCCACATCGTCGGTACCCAGAAGATGAGCAAAGGTGCCACCCTCCTGCCAGGCCGGCGGCGCCAGCAGCATGTCGCGAAACTGATCCGCCGGGTTATAGGGTGCAAGAAAGTTCGCAAATACCGCGATGATGATCATGATGGTGACATACACCAGACCGACAACCGCGCCTTTATTACGTTTGAAGTAGTGCCAGAACTCCTGCAGCGGCGTCATTGGCACCGGTGCAGCGACCACTTTATTTCCAGAAACTTGTGACATGATGGCCCCTTACTTCTTATGACGAATACGCGGGTTCACCACGCCGTACAGCAAATCGACCAGCAGGTTGACGAGAATAATCATCGTCGCCACCAGCAGTACACCGCCCTGCACTACCGGGTAATCACGGCGTTGCAATGCGTCAATCAGCCAGCGGCCCAGTCCCGGCCAGGAGAAGATGGTTTCCGTCAGGATCGCACCCGCCAGCAACGTACCCACCTGCAAACCGATAACGGTCACAACCGGCAGCATGGCGTTACGCAGCGCATGCACGATGATCACGCGCATACGGGTCAACCCTTTGGCGCGGGCGGTACGGATGTAATCCTCACCCAGTACTTCCAGCATCGACGAGCGGGTCATACGCACAATCACCGCCAGCGGGATCGTACCCAGCACCATGGCAGGCAAAATCATATGCGCCAGCGCGTCAATAAAGTTGCCCTCTTCGCCCCAGATAGCCGTGTCGATTAGCATAAATCCGGTCAGCGGATTCGAATCATCCAGGAACACCATGTCGCTGACGCGCCCGGAGACCGGCGTCAGGTTCCATTGCACCGACACCAGCATAATCAGCATCATGCCCCACCAGAAGATAGGCATGGAGTAGCCGGTCAGGGCCAGACCCACTGCAGTGTGGTCAAAGATTGAGCCGCGTTTTACCGCAGCCAGCACGCCCACCGGAATACCAACGGCGACGGCAAACATCATGGCGCAGACACCGAGTTCAAGCGTCGCTTTAAAGCGCGGCACGAACTCTTCCCACACCGGAAGACGGCTTTTCAGCGAAATACCCAAATCACCATGCAGCACGCCCCAGATATAGTGGAGATACTGTTGCCACATGGGCTTATCCAGACCCAACTCGGCCAACAGTTGTGCATGACGCTCAGGCGAAATTCCACGCTCACCTGCCATAATCATTACCGGGTCGCCGGGGATCATATGGACGAAGGCAAAGGTGAGAAGGGTGATACCGATAAACGTGGGGATAACTAACCCCAGACGTCGGAGGATGAACTGCAACATAACCCGGATTCTCTCTAATGACGCATGCCTGCTGGCATGACGTCTTTATTGCTCACAAATCTTATCCCCACAGAACTCAAAGGGGATAAAGCACTGCTGCCGGGTGACGCTACGCTTACCCGGCCTACGGTTTGTAGGCCAATGCAAACGCAGCGCCGCCTGGCGTTACTTTTAATTATTCAATTGATACGTTTTCGAAGTGGTGTTTGCCCAGTGGATCAACCACGTAGCCTTTAACTTCTTTACGCACTGGCTCGTACACGGTGGAGTGAGCCACGATCAGCGCTGGCGCCTGGTCATGCATCACAACCTGAGCCTGTTTGTACAGTTCGATACGCTTGTTGTGGTCGTCGGTCGCACGTGCCGGCTGAATCAGATCTTCAAACGGCTTGTAGCACCAGCGAGAGTAGTTAGAACCTTGTTTTGCGGCATCACAGCTGAACAGGGTGGCGAAGAAGTTGTCCGGATCCCCATTGTCCCCGGTCCAGCCCATCATTACAGCCTGGTGTTCACCTGCTTTAGCACGCTTCAGGTACTCGCCCCACTCGTAAGTGACGATCTTGGCCTGAACGCCGATTTTAGCCCAGTCAGCCTGAACCATCTCAGCCATACGGCGAGCGTTCGGGTTGTACGGACGCTGTACTGGCATCGCCCACAGCTCAACGGTAAAGCCTTTATCCTGACCGGCTTCTTTCAGCAGTGCTTTCGCTTTCTCGACGTCGTAGGTGTAATCCTTCACGTCGTCGTTATAGCCCCACATTGTTGGTGGGATCAGGTTTTTCGCTGCAACGCCCGCGCCCTGATAAACCGCTTTGATGATCGCGTCTTTGTTCACCGCGTAGGTCAGCGCCTGACGCACTTTCACATCATCAAACGGTTTCTTCTCGGTGTTGAAAGAGAGGTAGCCGACGTTCAGGCCAGCCTGCTCGTGCAGGGTGATGTTTTTGTCCTGCTTCATACGCGCGATGTCTGCCGGGTTCGGGTACGGCATCACCTGGCACTCGTTCTTCTGCAGCTTGGCGTAACGCACAGATGCGTCAGGCGTGATGGAGAAGACCAGGCGGTCGATCTGTGGCTTGGTGCCCCAGTAACCTTCGAACGCTTTGTACAGAATACGGGAGTCTTTCTGGTACTGCTGCAGCTGGAATGGACCGGTACCGATTGGGTTCAGATCCACTTTCTCCGGCGTACCGGCTTTCAGCATGTTGTCCGCGTATTCTTTAGACAGAATAGAGGCGAAGTCCATGGCCAGGTCAGCCAGGAATGGCGCTTCCGGACGGCTCAGCACGAACTGAACGGTTTTATCGTCCACTTTTTTCACTTCGCTGATCAGATCAGGCAGGCCCATCCCTTCGAAGTACTCATAGCTGCCGCCAGAGACTTTGTGGTACGGGTTCTGGGCATTTTTCTGACGGTCGAAGGAGAACACCACGTCGTCGGCATTCAGCTCACGCGTAGGTTTGAAATCTTTGCTGTCCTGCCACTTCACGCCCTGACGCAGGTGGAAGGTATAGGTTTTACCGTCTTCGCTGACTTCCCACTTCTCCGCCAGACCCGGAATCACTTCCGTGGTACCGATTTTGAATTCAACCAGACGGTTATAGATAGGTACGGAGCTAGCGTCGTACGTTGTACCAGAGGTAAAGAGCTGTGGGTTAAAGCCTTCCGGCGAGCCTTCAGAACAGTAGACCAGGGTTTTTGCCTGTACGCCCGCAGCCACAGTCATTGCCACCAGGCTCAGACCAAGCTTCAGCATCCCTGACTTCTTCAAGGAAATACTCATTATTATTCGGCTCCATTGTGATGTTTGTTGTGTTACTCCGCCTGACCTTTAATTTGTTTTTTACCCGGTCCGGTCGGTGCTGCCCTAAGGCGTTATAAGGGATGGAGATTCCGTTCAGAAGAGCGACTGAGTTGCAGCGCAGATCCTCCCTGAAGTGCCCCTCTTGCCCTACAATCTGTCAACAGAATGTGAAAACGTCAATACAGGTGACGGGGATTTACGCCAGGTGTGAGAATTCGTAAACAAAGATTAAAAAAACTTGCGGGGGCTATTTTCAGCAGGGAAATTTATGCTACCCGCCATGATGCAGCACAACTCTCTACACAATCTGCTACAACCAGTGATTAACATTTATTCAACCGGCTTAAACTTTCTTGCAGAATGGCGATTATCTGCGCACTTAATGCCGTGAACGTTAAAACGCACAGGGGAAAATGCTGGGGTTATCTATAAGTAACGCCAGAAAAAATCAATCTATATATAAAAAAATACAATGGAATATGTCACAAAAACGTTAACAGGCAGGGGGAACGAGAGGTAGGGCGTATTTTGTAGCGTTATGTGAAAAATGAACCGTTGAAGCAGGGTGTTTCTGTGGACGACAAATGCAAAAAGGGCCAACCTTGCGGTTAGCCCTTTTTTAAATGTGGTCGGCGAGAGAGGATGACTCGCCACTTCGTGGCTCGCCCTGCGGGCCGTTGCTAAAGCAACGTTCCCTCGCTTCGCTCGGGTCGAACCTCCTTCCCCGGAGATTCTCATCCTCATGAACTTCAGATGCAAAAAACCCTGCTCTGTGAGCAGGGTTTCGAATGTGGTCGGCGAGAGAGGATTCGAACCTCCGACCCACTGGTCCCAAACCAGTTGCGCTACCAAGCTGCGCTACTCGCCGAATGCGGAGCGCATCTTACTGCTGGGGTATGCGCCCGTCAATCCCTTATTTTAAAAAAGCCATTCAATTGGCGATAAAGTCGCCAGGCCTTCAGTTCGCGGCCTTCACTGCACCGTCAGGAACCTTACACCAGTTGTTGTTCTCGTTAATCCCACCGTCGGGTGAGGTGTAACCGAGGCAACCCATGATGGTGTCGTACAGCTCCACATGGCGACGCGCCACCTTCATATCCGCCTGCTGCTTGAGCTGAGCGAACATTTTGGCTTTATCCGGGTTCTCCAGATACTTGTCCGACATCCACACCATCATTGGCACCCGGAACTGCTCCGGTGGCGCCATCTTGCGCGGCGTACCGTGCAGATGCTCTTTCTCGTTGATCGACTCACCGTGGTCGGCGGCATAGAAGACAATCGCCTTCTTATCACGCACCTGATCAATCACGCTGTCAATAAAGTGATCCACATAGGTCACCGAGTTGTCATAGGAGTTGATCATCTCCTCTTTACTACAGGCTTTGTCCACGCCCTTACACTCCGGCGTCCATTTCGCAAAGCTGCGCGGATAACGCTGGGTGTAGTTATAGTGCGAGCCCTTGGTATGCAGGATGATCATGTGCTTACCTTTCTGGTTGCCCTGAAGCGAGCGTTGCATCTCGTCAACGAGCAGCATGTCGTCAACGCTCTTACCGCGGTTACGCGGCTCAGCGCCGATTTGCTCACGGTAGGCAATGTTGTTGGCCATCGTGTTGCTGTAGAACCATATTTCGCTTTGCATCGCATAGAGGTCAGTGCTAAAGCCAAGCTGGCGCAGCACGGAGAAGATGTTTTGCTCTTTAAGCGTCCGCTGCGGATTGTCGCTTGCCCCGCCCTCACGCACGAACATGCAGCGTAAGGAGAGCTTGGTGGCGGTATCGCAGGAGTATCCGCGGAAGGCGACCAGATTTTTCTCCTGTGCCAGCTTCGGTGTGGTATCTCGCCCGTAGCCCAGCATGCCCATATGATCCCAGCGCGTCGTTTCACCAATAATAAACACCACGTAGGTATCATCGAGATCGGCAGGTGCCTGATAGGTGAATTTTTTCGCCGGGTTCATCAGCGATTTGTTATCCGATGATTCATCCACCTGCGCCCAGGCGTACAGCCCCAGCGCAGAGATCCAGTTGGAAGGCAGATAGGAGTTTGCCACCACGCCGCCGTAGCTCGGCAGATCCACACCGGAGCTGCGCTCAACCTTCTTCTGCTGAACATCCAGCAGCCGAATCGGGCCCCAGACCATCAATCCCGCCAGGGTAACCAGCATCACGCTTCGGATACGCAGCCCAGGCGTACGTAGCTGGCGCAATAGCGTATAGCGGCAGCGGTTGCTCCAGATAAATATCAGCGGCAGCGCACTGACCGAAACCAGCCAGATAATAAAGTGCAGACCGACCACTTCTTTAGAGAGATCGATATCCGTGGTCATCACCGACGCAATAATGCCGTAGCCAATGACCACGTTCATAAAGGTCATGTAATAGCTGGCACCCGCCGAGAACAGCACCACCAGCGTGGCAAGGACGCGCCACACGCGTCGTCCGAACAGCGACAGCAGGCGTAATAAAAAGAAGGTCACCAGCACGGTGGCAACCAGTTCGACAATCCCAGCAATCCCTTTCCAGGCAGTAAAATCTTGCGCATAACCGTCAAACCGACGGAAAAAAACCGCGACATTCATAAACAGTCCGATGTACAACGCCAGCATAAAACTCAGCTTTTGTTGCGTCATCGCTTTGATATATTTCATTAATGCGACCTGGAAAAAGGTAAATAGAGCCGTGTTACTCTTGTTTAAAAAGTAAACAGGGTAATTCTTCGCTAAGGAATTCGTTATGAGAAAAACATTGAGCGCGGTAAGTAGACCACAGCGGTGAGAAAAAGTGGCAACAGAGAATGTGATTGGTGCAAATATTTACAAAAAAACAAGTCCGATGACATACAAGAGGTGGGTTCTTTACTTTTGGCGGGCAGAAAAAAGGCCGGAATATCCGGCCCTTAGCGTACTAATTAAGCATGTGCTTCGCGGTATATTTCTGGCCGGGGCTGACGAATTGTCGTGGAAAGTGCCAGAGAGATAATCAGCAGAGCGAAGATAACGCAGAAAGTCACATAGAACCCACCGAACAATGACGCAATCAGCGAACCGCAAATACTGCCGATACCGAAGCCTAAATAAATCACGCCGTAGTTTTTCGCCAGATTATTCAGACCGAAGAACTCGCTCACCAGCGACGGGAAGACCGTGATGGTGCCGCCGAAGTTAAAGGCGACGCAGGCGATAGCGGCAAAGAAGGTCACTTCGTTCAGCGGGGCAAACAGCAGCGCGGCCATCCCCACCAGCGAGACGACCTGACCAATAGTGATCACCCGGATACGGGAGATTTTATCGGACAGGATACCCAGCACCAGGCGACCCGAAAGGTTGGCGATGGAGATGATGGTCACCGCGTTGGCGGCAGTCGCCGCATCCAGTTTAACCAGCCCCTGGGCGATATCTTTCGCCACGCCAATCACATACAGGCCACTCATGCAGGCGGTCAGGAACATCACGGCCAGCATCCAGTACTGCGGCTTACGCATGGACTCGGCCAGCGTAAAGTCGTTTTCAACTACGCCATTCACGGACTGCGCCTGCTGCTGTGGCGCATCTTTCATCAGGGTCGCACCGAACAGAATCATCACCATCACGATTGCGCCCCAGATCATAAAGGTCTTTTCGAGTCCAACCGCCGACAGTAAATAGCTGTCGATGAACTTAAAGCCCAGGCTGCCGAGGCCATATGAGCCAATCGCAAAGGCGGAGATCAGCCCTTTACGTTCCGGGAACCATTTCACGCAGTTCGACAGGGTCAGCAAATAACCCGCGCCGTCCGCCAGCCCGACCAGTACCCCGGCGCTCAGCCAGAGCATCATCAGGTTGTTGGAATGAGCGGTCAGGAAGAAGCCCACACCCAGCAGAACACCAGAGGCCATAGTGACGCGCTTCACGCCAAAGCGTTCCTGCAACTTACCGGCGATAGAGGAAGAGATTGCCAGCCCCAGGCTCAGCAGGCCAAAGGAGAAAGCCACCTGGCTGACAGGTTCATTGAGCTTATCGGAGAGTGCGCTGTTGAACAGGCTCCAGGTATAGACCGAGCCCAGAGCAAATTGCGTCACAATGGTGCCAAAAAGGGTCAGCCAGCGGGTGCGGTTATAAGATGATGTGTTCATGGCAGTTGTCCTGCAGGAAAAAGGGGAAATTCACTGCTGACAACAATAGCGAAAACCCCGCAATGCCTGGGGTAAAACGGCATGAAATGCAGAGAGGTCGGAATGAAATGCCCAAATTCAGGAATGAATGACCTGGACTGTCATCGATACCTGCACGAGTTAGTGGTTACTATCGATACAGGCCAGGCCATTCATGTGATAAAGATGTTAACAACGCCAACTTAATTGACACATTTAAAACTTAGCGCTGACGCCAAGGGTGTAAAGGTAATCTTCGCCGGTGGTCATATTTTCCGCCTGCGACATGGAAGCATACGCCGCCATATGCGGATTAAGCAGCATATCGGCCCCAACCGTCACATCCATCCAATTGCCGTACTGCGTTGACGACGGTATGCGCCCCAGTCCGGACTGCGTTTTCCACTGATTCTCACCAAACTGCTGGTTGTAGCTGATTTGCGCCCATGGACGCACATCGCCCACCCGCGTATCGACACGCCAGCCGAGCGTACTGATGCTCGCATGCCACAGCGGATCGACAAGCGATTGCGTCGTCACGCTATCGCCAAACTCGTTATACATATTGGGCGTCGAGCCGTCATAGTGCCAACCGGCAACCGGCCCGGTGGTAAAGTGCCGGGCAATGGGAATACTCCAGCCCACGCTCATCGCGCCGCTGGCGTCCAGCGGTGACGTATCTGGCATTTTCAGCGCCAGGCCGGGTATATTCTGCGAAGAACGGATCCGTTCCTCAAGAATATCCTCGTAACGCGGTCGGTGATCCGCATCCCATGTATAACGTTCGGTCGTATTACTTTCTGTATCTGAAACGATATATTCCTGTTGCCAGGCATATGCTGTGTGGCCCGATAGCAGGCAGGCAAATAAACTCACCAGACCGGTAACGGCATGGTGGCCACTGATTTTTTTTATCATCATCAAAGCGACTCCAGGGAGAGCCGAATTCGGCGATATTTGTCATTGTTTAATAAAGGCCGCGTGGCATCCTGAAGGTGGTTGCGTATCAGCCTGTATTAACTATTGTCTCTATAGATAACACGTCAAGCCGGGTCGATTGATATTTTTCGATTTCACGACCTGGAAAGGAGAAAACCGATGCAACGTTGTGGTTGGGTTAGCCAGGATCAGCTCTATATCGACTATCACGATAAAGAGTGGGGAGTCCCGGAAACTGACGGTAAGAATCTGTTTGAGATGATCTGTCTTGAAGGCCAGCAGGCCGGGTTATCCTGGATAACGGTGCTGAAAAAACGGGAAAACTATCGCCGGGCTTTTCATCAGTTTGATCCGGTCCGCGTCGCCGCGATGACGCCAGACGACGTCGACAGGCTGGTGCTGGACGCGGGGATTATTCGCCACCGTGGCAAAATCGAAGCCATTATCGGTAACGCGCGGGCCTATCTGGCGATGGAAGAAAATGGCGAGCGGTTCTGTGATTTCGTCTGGTCGTTCGTCGATAACACCCCACAGGTGACGCAGGCGTCGACGCTCGCCGGGATCGCCGCCTCAACGCCCGCTTCCGATGCCCTCTCAAAAGCGCTGAAAAAGCGCGGCTTTAAGTTCGTCGGCTCCACCATCTGCTACGCCTTTATGCAGGCCTGCGGGCTGGTCAACGATCACGTCACCACCTGCTTCTGTCACCCCGGAGGCCAGCATGATCCGCAAAGGGCTCAATGACGATCTCGAGCCGTTACTGGAACTGTGGCTGGAGAGCACCACTTTCGCCCATCCGTTTATCGATGCGCAGTACTGGCAGGAGAGCGAGGCGATCGTGCGGGATGTCTATCTGCCCTCGGCAGAGACCTGGGTGTGGGAAGAGGCAGGCCAGCTTCGCGGGTTTATCAGCGTGATGCAGTCCATGTTTGTTGGCGCATTGTTTGTCGACCCAGCGTTTGCGGGACGAGGTATCGGGCATGCGCTGATCAACCATGTCCAGCAGCGCTACCCGTCGTTAAGCCTTGAGGTGTATCAGAAGAACAGTCGGGCGGTGAATTTCTACCATGCACAGGGCTTTCGTATTGAAAACAGCGCCTGGCAGGAAGAGACCCACCACCCGACCTGGCTTATGAGCTGGCAGGCGGATCAAATGCCGTCAGAGTAAGCGTCGGGCCTTGATATTTTTCCAGCCACGCCAGCGCCGTATTTCCGGCGCAGCCATTCCCCAGCTTCGAGCTGGGGAGATCTTTGGTCAATACGTTGACCGCGCCGTTCTTACAAATCCCGCCGTTGTCCGCATCCAGATCCGGCCAGGCGCCCTGATGAATACAGATCACCCCCGGCTTGATCCCGTCGCTGACCACGGCCCCGGCCAGCACCTGCCCGCGCCCGTTCCAGACCCGGACCACATCACCATCGGCAATTCCGCGGGCGTTAGCATCATGCGGATGCAGGGTCACAGGCTCACGCCCGCCCACCGCATACTGTTCACGCAGGGAGGAGTAGTTCAGCTGGCTGTGCAGACGATGTGCCGGGTGGGCAGAGAGCAACTGCAGCTGATTCGGCAGCGCATTGCCATGCCATTCGTCCGGCGCAAGCCACATCGGGTGCGGCGGGCAGTCGGCATACTGGAAGCTGGCGATGCGCTCAGAGTGGATCACTATTTTGCCGCTCTCGGTTTTCAGGGGATGATTTAGCGGATCGCGGCGGAAATCGGCGAAGCGGACAAACTGCGCATTCTGCTCTGACTCCGGCATTTCGACGATGGCATTGTCCGCCCAGAACTGCGCGAACGGCGCCAGGGTTACGCCCTGCGCTGCGCCACGCTGCCCGGCAATCTGATAGAACGTCTCCAGCCAGTCGAGGTCGGTTTTGCCTTCCGTAAACCGCTCGCCGCCGCCCTGCTCCCAGCGTTCGCTCAGCTCAGCAAAAACGTCAAAATCATCCCGCGCCTCGTCGCGCGGTGGCACGACGCGCTTCATCGGCACCATATGCTGGTTGCTGTAATCACCGGTCATCGTCATATCGTTACGTTCAAACGAGGTGGTCGCAGGCAACACGATATCAGCATGTCTGGCTGCCGCGGTCCAGAAGCACTCCGAGATCACCACCAGCTCCGGTTTTTGCCAGGCGCGGATCAGGCGGTTGGTATCCTGATGATGGGTAAAGTTGGCTCCGCCCGCCCACCAGACAAAGCGGATATCCGGGAAGTGACGATCCATGCCGTTGTGCTGATAAAACCCGCCCGGGTTCTCCAGCGCTTCAACGATGCGGGCAACCGGGATTTTATCGACCGCGTCAACGCCGCCCTGTACCGATCCCTGCATCGACGCCAGCACCGCCGCCCGGCGCGTCGGGTTGCCGCCGTTAGCAAAGTGATAAGACAGCCCAAAACCGCCGCCCGGGGTGCCGATCTGGCCGAGCATCGCCGCCAGCGTGACCAGCATCCAGTGCTTCTGCTCGCCAAACTGCTGACGCTGCATGCCCCATCCGGACATCAGCATCGTGTTATTTTCGTGGAACAAGACTGCCAGTTCGCGAATTTTAGCCGCCTCAATGCCACAGATGTCGGCAGCCCACTCGGCCGTTTTGGCGATCCCGTCCGACTCACCGGTCAGGTAGTCAGCAAAGAGGGCGTACCCGCTGGTACAGCGCGCGAGGAAATCCTCGTCCTGCCAGCCATTTTCAACCAGCGTATGGGCAATGCCGAGCATCAGCGCGACGTCGGTGCCCATATGCGGGGCGATCCATTCGGCGCTGTCGCCGAAGAAATCCATGGTTTCAGAGCGCATCGGGTCGATGCAGATCAGACGCTTGCCGCTTTTGCGCAGCGCATCAAAATACCCAATGCCCTGCTCGTCGCTGGCGTTCCACGCAATCTTGAGCGTATTGAGCGGATTGGCGCTCCACAGTACCACCACGTCGCTGTGCTCCAGCACCAGCGGCCAGCTGGTCTGCTGCTGGTATACCTCATTGCCACCGACCACATACGGCATGATGGCCTGTGCCGCACCGGTGGAGTAATCCCCCAGATGGCCGGTGTAACCGCCCGCCAGGCTCATATAGCGCTGAAGCAGCGTCGCCGCCTTGTGCAACACGCCGTTTGAACGCCAGCCATAGGATCCGGCAAAAATCGACGCCGGGCCGTGGCTATCACGGATCCGGCGGTGCTGAGCATCAATCAGCGTCAGCGCCTGGTCCCAGCTAACGCGCACAAACTCATCCTGGCCGCGCACGCCCTGCGGCTTATCTGGCGAGGCGAGAAAGCCCTTACGCACCATCGGCCAGCGTACGCGCGTTTTGCTGTGAACCTGATCGCGCACCACGGTTTGCAGCGAGTTCGGATGCTGGGTGGGCAACGCCCCGCGGGAAGACAACACCGCGTCGCCATCCGTCTCAACCAGCATCGGCCCCCAGTGGGCTGCGGTCAGAATCGTTTTTGTTGAAGTGGTCACGGCGTGCGCTCCTGGTTATCCGTTGCAGGTTTCATAGCCTTCTTCGAGGCTGTTGATAATTTGATACATATTTCAGAGTTATCCCCAAAATTTTCTTCATAACTGCGGGTCATAATCAACTGCCACGCCCGTCGTGGCAAAGAATAAAAAAGCTTAAGGAAAGAAGATGAAAAAAAGCGTACTTATGATTGCCGCTGTTGTGAGCGGCGCACTGGTTGTTTCAGGCTGCACCACCAACCCTTACACCGGCGAACGTGAAGCGGGTAAATCCGGCATTGGCGCCGGCATCGGTTCTCTGGTGGGCGCAGGCGTTGGCGCCCTCTCCTCCTCAAAAAAAGATCGCGGCAAAGGCGCGCTGATTGGCGCCGCAGCCGGTGCAGCACTGGGCGGCGGGGCCGGATATTACATGGATGTGCAGGAAGCGAAGCTGCGCGAAAAAATGCAGGGTACCGGCGTAAGCGTCACCCGCAGCGGCGATAACATCATCCTGAACATGCCGAATAATGTCACCTTCGACAGCAACAGCTCCACCCTGAAACCGGCAGGTGCCAACACGCTGACCGGCGTGGCAATGGTGCTCAAAGAATACGGTAAAACAGCGGTGAACGTGCTGGGCTACACCGACAGCACCGGCAGCCAGGATCTGAACATGCGTCTGTCCCAGCAGCGCGCCGACGCGGTGGCCAGTTCGCTGATCACCCAGGGCGTAGCGGCGCCTCGCATCCGCGCCAGCGGAATGGGCCCGGCGAACCCGATCGCCAGCAACAGCACGGCAGAAGGCAAAGCGCAGAACCGCCGCGTCGAGATCACCCTCAGCCCAACCCAGTAAAATCCTCCCATCGCAGGCCCGGTAAGCGTAGCGCCACCGGGCGTTTTCGCGCTAAGGTGTGCGCACCTCAGGCAAGGAAACCCACGATGAGCAAATCAACACGGCCCACCATCAGCGATGTGGCGAAAGCCGCGAAAACCGGTAAAACCAGCATCTCCCGCTATCTCAACGGCGAGAAACACCTGCTGTCCGACGCGCTACTTGCCCGTATTGAACAGGCCATCGCCGAACTCGACTATCGCCCAAGCCTGATGGCCCGCGGGCTGAAACACGGCAAAACCCGCCTGATCGGCCTGATCATCGCCGATATCACCAATCCTTACTCGGTTAACGTGCTGAGCGGCATCGAAGCCGCGTGCCGGGAAAAGGGCTTTACCCCGCTGGTGTGTAACACCAACAACGAACTCGACCAGGAGCTGCACTATCTCGATCTGCTGCGCAGCTATCAGGTGGAAGGCATTGTAGTCAACGCCGTCGGCATGCGTGAAGAGGGGCTCAACCGCCTGCAGCAGTCGGCCCTGCCAATGGTGCTGATTGACCGTAAGATCCCGGATTTTGCCTGCGACGTGGTCGGGCTGGATAACACCCAGGCCGCCACCACCGCCACCGAACACCTGATTGAACAAGGTTTTGAAGCGATCCTGTTTATCAGCGAACCGCTGGGGATGGTTAATACCCGCCGCGAGCGCCTGAGCGCCTTTCGCTCCACCCTGGCGCGCTATGCTGGCGTGGTTGCCGAAAACGTCGAAATCCCCCTGCATGAAGCGGACCTGCTGGATAACGCTCTGCGCCAGTTCCATACCCGCCATCGCGGCATGCGCAAAGCGGTGATCTCTGCCAACGGCGCCTTAACCCTTCAGGTGGCCCGCTCGCTCAAACGTATCGGCCTGCACTGGGGCAGCGATATCGGCCTGCTGGGCTTTGATGAGCTGGAGTGGGCAGAGCTGGCTGGCGTGGGGATTACCACCCTCAAACAGCCCACCTGGCAGATTGGTTTTGCTGCCGTCGAACAGGTAGTGCGTCGGATCAACGGCACCGACGATGCCGTTCGCGAGCAGGTCTTTTCCGGCGAGCTGATCGTCCGGGGTTCTACCGCCCGATAAACGCCCCTTCGTGATGGCGATCATAAATCCAACATCCTGAACTTTTCTTTGGAACCGGTTCCATCTAGCGTAAAGCTTATCAGCTACGTAATGGAGCCTACTCATGGCCAGAAAAATTATTGTTGTCACCGCTGCGTATGGCGCAGACAACGTGCGTGAAGCCGGTGGCCAGCGCGCCATGCTGCCGGTCATTGCCGGCGCCGGCGCCGATGGCGTTGAAATCCGCCGGGAATTATTCACCGAGGGCGAACTGGACGCCTTACCGACCCTCGCCCAATCCATCGAGCTGCTCGGCCTGCTGGCCTGCTATTCCGCCCCTGATGCCCTGTTTACCCCGGACGGCAAGCTCAACCCCCTGCTGCCCCACTACCTTGCCGAAGCCAGTACCCTCAACGCCCTGTGGCTGAAAGTCTCCCTCGGCCACTTCAGCGATAAGCAGCAGCTCGATGCCTTGCGCGCGCTGCTCGACGAAACCGGCATGACCCTGGTGGTGGAAAATGACCAGACGCGCTACGGCCAGCTGGCCCCGATGCAACGCTTCAAGGCCGCCTGTCGGGTAATGAATCTGCCCGTCACCCTGACCTTTGATATGGGCAACTGGCTGTGGGTGGGGGAATCCCCGGAAGAGGCCGCGCGCCATCTGGCACCTGCCGTGAGCTATATCCACGTCAAAGCCGCCGTACCCCATCAGCAGCAGTATCGCGCTGTGCCGCCGGATAATGACGACACCCGCTGGCAGGCGCTGCTGGACACGCTCCCTGCCGATGCCCCTCGCGGTATTGAGTTTCCGCTGGAAGGGCCCGATCTGACGGCGGTCACCCGTCACTACGTTAATTTACTGCGCGAGGAGTAACCCTATGCCACACGCTCTGGATGTCATCACCATTGGCGAAGCGATGGCCATGTTTGTCGCTACCCGCCCCGGCGAGCTCAGCGACGTCGATCGCTTTATCAAACGCGTGGCCGGTGCCGAACTGAACGTGGCTACCGGGCTGGCGCGACTTGGCCTGAATGTCGGCTGGGTCAGCCGCGTCGGGACCGACAGCTTCGGCCAGTTTGTGCTCGACTCGCTGAAAAAAGAGGGCATTGACGCCTCAGGGGTCACCCTGGATGGCCGTTACGCCACCGGGTTTCAGCTCAAATCTAAAGTCGACGATGGAACCGATCCCATCGTCGAGTATTTCCGTAAAGGCTCTGCCGCCAGCCATCTGTCGGAGGAGGATTTCAAGCCGGACGGGTTTATGGCCGCGCGACACCTGCATCTGAGTGGCGTCGCAGCGGCACTCTCTGCCAGCTCTTACGCCCTGCTCGATCGCGCCGCCGGGGCAATGAAAGCCGCAGGCAAGACGATCTCATTCGATCCGAATCTGCGTCCGGTGCTGTGGAAAAGCGAAGCGGAAATGGTGGAGAAACTGAACCACCTCGCCTTCCAGGCCGACTGGGTGTTACCTGGCGTCAAAGAGGGCATCGTCCTGACCGGGGAAAATACCCCGGAAGGGATTGCCGATTTTTACCTGAACCGCGGCGTGAAGGCGGTGATCCTGAAAACTGGCGCTGACGGGGCCTGGTATAAAACGGCCACAGGCGAGCAAGGTGCCATAGCCGCAGTGAAGGTCGAGAACGTCGTCGATACGGTCGGCGCGGGGGATGGCTTTGCCGTGGGCGTGATCAGCGCCCTTCTGGAGGGCAAAACCCTGGCGCAGGCCATCTCGCGAGGCAATACCATTGGCGCACTGGCGATCCAGGTACAGGGCGACAGCGAAGGGTTACCTACCCGGAAGCAGTTAGGGGAATAAACCCCGCACATGTTTAAGCCACCCTGTACCCTACAGACAGCGGCGGTGACTCCCTCAACCACAGAGGCAAGCCTATGAAAAGCTCAACAAATGCAGTAAAACGCTGGTGGTACATCATGCCCGTCGTGTTTATCACGTACAGCCTGGCGTATCTCGACCGTGCAAACTTCAGTTTCGCGTCTGCCGCCGGCATCACCGAAGACCTGGGGATCACCAAAGGCGTCTCCTCGCTGCTGGGTGCCCTGTTCTTCCTCGGTTACTTCTTTTTCCAGATCCCCGGCGCGATCTACGCTGAACGCCGTAGCGTGCGCAAACTAATCTTTATCTGCCTGATCCTGTGGGGCGGTTGCGCGTCACTCACCGGGGTGGTGAATAACATCCCGGCGCTGGCGGCCATTCGCTTTATTCTTGGCGTGGTGGAAGCGGCGGTGATGCCGGCAATGCTGATCTACATCAGCAACTGGTTTACCAAATCCGAACGCTCGCGCGCCAATACCTTCCTGATCCTCGGCAACCCGGTCACCGTGCTGTGGATGTCGGTGGTCTCAGGGTATCTGATCCAGTCGTTCGGCTGGCGTGAAATGTTCATTATTGAAGGGATCCCGGCGGTTATCTGGGCGTTCTGCTGGTGGGTGCTGGTGAAAGACAAACCGGCGCAGGCCAAATGGCTCTCTGAAGATGAAAAAGCCGCGCTGCAGTCGCAGCTGGATAAAGAGCAGCAGGGGCTGAAAGCGGTACGCAACTACGGTGAAGCCTTCCGCTCACGTAATGTGGTGCTGCTGTGCATGCAGTACTTTACCTGGAGCATCGGCGTGTACGGTTTCGTGCTGTGGCTGCCGTCAATCATCCAAAGCGGTGGCGACAACCTTGGGATGGTGGAAGTGGGCTGGCTGTCGTCCGTGCCTTACCTGGCCGCCACTGTCGCGATGATCCTGGCGTCGTGGGCCTCGGACAAAATGCAAAACCGTAAGCTGTTCGTCTGGCCGCTGCTGTTAATCGCTGCCTGTGCCTTTATTGGTTCGTGGGCAGTGGGGGCAAATAACTTCTGGGCCTCGTATACGCTACTGGTGATCGCCGGCGCGGCGATGTACGCCCCGTATGGTCCATTCTTTGCCATCATTCCGGAAATGCTGCCGCGTAACGTCGCGGGTGGCGCAATGGCCCTGATCAACAGCATGGGCGCGCTGGGCTCGTTCTTTGGTTCGTGGTTCGTCGGGTACCTGAACGGCGCAACGGGCAGCCCGTCGGCGTCGTACATCTTTATGGGGGTGGCGCTTTTCGTCTCAGTGTGGCTTACTCTGATTATTAAGCCTGCTAATAATCAGACCCTTCCCGTCGGCGTACGCCACGCCTGAACCCTTTAAAAATCAACGGAGATTAGCATGAAGCCGTCCGTCATTTTGTACAAAGCCCTGCCAGACTCACTTCAGCAGCGCCTTGACGATCATTTTACCGTCACCCGGGTAAACAACCTGAGCCCGGAAACCGTACAGCAGCATGCTGACGCTTTCGCCAACGCCGTCGGGCTGCTGGGTTCCAGCGAAAAGGTGGATACCGCGCTGCTGGAGAAGATGCCGAACCTTCGGGCAACGTCGACCATTTCGGTGGGCTATGACAACTTCGACGTCGATGCGCTGAACGCGCGTAACGTGCTGCTGATGCATACCCCTACCGTACTGACCGAAACCGTCGCCGATACCCTGATGGCACTGGTGCTCAGCAGCGCACGTCGCGTGGTGGAAGTGGCCGAGCGCGTCAAAGCAGGTGAATGGACCAAAAGCATCGGTCCGGACTGGTTTGGTATCGACGTGCATGGCAAAACGCTGGGCATTGTTGGCATGGGGCGGATTGGGCTGGCGCTGGCGCAGCGTGCGCACTTCGGCTTTAACATGCCGATTCTGTACAATGCGCGCCGTCAGCATAAAGAAGCCGAAGAGCGCTTTAACGCCCGTCACTGCGATCTGGATACCGTCTTGCAGGAAGCGGACTTCGTCTGCCTGATCCTGCCGCTGACCGATGAGACTCATCACCTGATCGGTAAAGCGCAGTTTGAGAAGATGAAGAAGTCCGCCATCTTTATCAATGCGGGTCGCGGTCCGGTGGTGGATGAAAATGCGTTGATCGAGGCGCTGCAAAACGGGGAGATTTACGCTGCGGGGCTGGACGTCTTCGAGCAGGAGCCGCTGCCTGCTAGCTCAATGCTGCTTAAGCTGCCTAACGTGGTTGCTCTGCCACACATCGGCTCAGCCACGCATGAGACGCGCTACAATATGGCCGCCTGCGCGGTAGATAATCTGATCGATGCCCTGGCAGGTAAGGTCGATAAAAATTGCGTCAATCCGCAGGCAAAACCCTAAACGAAAAAAACCCGCCAGAGGCGGGTTTTTAAATTCTTTTAGCTGAGTTGGAAGCTTACAGGCTTACAACGTTACCAGCTGCTGGGCCTTTAGCGCCGCTTTCGATGGTGAAGGAAACTTTCTGACCTTCGTCCAGAGATTTGTAGCCATCGTTCTGGATAGCAGAGAAGTGTACGAATACATCTTTAGAGCCATCGTCAGGAGTGATGAAGCCGAAACCTTTATCAGCGTTGAACCATTTTACCAGACCAGTCATTTTACCAGACATAGAAATTACCTTTTTAAAAATTTGTTTTGCCTTCCGGCGCGATGATGGAATGTGTTACAGATTTTTAAGCGATGAAGGAAGGGTCACTACGAAGGGTATCTAAGATAACGCATCTGGACTGCTTAACTAAACTGCTTTAGGTCTGTGTAACAAACCGACGAGGTGTATTAAACAGAGTTCCTGAATTAAAGACAAGCTTTATTTTTGTAATTATAAAAAGAACCCCACTTTTCAGTGGGGTTATCAGGGTTATTCCGTTACGGCCATCGCCGCGCCCCACGCCTGGCTAAAGGCCTGGTGCTGGGCTGCCAGCGGTCCAATCAGCGTGTTGTACTGGCTGGCCTGCTGCGAGGTCGGGAACTGGATGCCATTTGAGACAAAGCTCACCTGGGTCCCCTGCTGAGAAATAAAGTCCGCTACCTGCACCAGCTGCTGGGTGAAGATTTGCGCAGCCGGAATCAGCGGCTGAAGCGCATCGGCCGGTTTGGTCACCACTTTTTCATACACTTTGTCGAAAACCGGCTTCAGTTCGTCGCCCTGTATCAACGCAGAGTGCGCGCCATCAGCCTGCATTTTGGCATTCTGAAGCTGCTGACTCAGCACGCCCAGCGCGCCGTTTGACTGACTCAACGGTTCACGCTGGGTCACATAATCCTGCGGTACACGAATCGCATTCACGCTATCCACTACCGGACGCAGTCCTGCATCCATCGCCTGATTCACCTGTTGTGAATAGCCATACAAAATGGCGTAGTCAGAGACGAACGGACCAAACTGTTTTTTCTGATCCGCAGTCAGCGTTGGCAAATGCTCACCACTGCGCATCGCAGTATTCTGCAGGAAATCGATAAACGCTTTACGCTGATCGCCTTCCTTATCGAAACACCCACTCAGGCTTACCACCATCAACAACGCCGCAAGAGGCGCAAACCAGCGAGAGCAGGGCTTTCCTGTCACCATTTTCATTACTCCTTTCACCCAAAAAAGCGCACACCGGCACACGCGTGCCCGACGCGGGTAAGAATAGTCCAGGTGAGGCCGGCAAGATACTCTTTTCATGTTAAACAGCTATTGCTATATAAATTCTTACGATTTACAAAAATTAATCTGATGCTACGCCAGCGCTGATTTATCAAGTCATTAGCAGGCTAATCCGTCCGGCAAACGTACAAGCGAAACGTCTCGCTCGCACGGCGTTGCGACAGCGATCAACTTCTGCCCGTTTTAGCGACTATTCTTAAATTGCTCTCTATGTTCACGATCCCGCAGTGTGATTTAAGAGGAGTTCTCAATGGAATCTAAAGATCCTATGTATGACCTGCTAAGCAGTCTGGAACAGATTGTTTTTAAAGATGTACCGCAGACGATTACTCTGCAACAAAAGTCCAATCCCTTTACGGAATATGAGCGATTACGTAAAGGTACAGGGATGAAGACCGATGATTTCGCCCGAGCAATGGGGGTCAGCGTGGCAATGGTTCAGGAGTGGGAGTCCAGACGTGTTCGTCCCTCCATGACCGAGCTAAAGCTGATGAGTCTGATTCAGGCAACCCCAACGTTCAGCAAGCAGTTGACCGAATAGAAGGTGTTTCGCCCCCGCATGTGCGGGGGTTTGTGTTATCCACGCTGCTCGCAGCGCCATCCCGCCTCCTGCCACATCAGTTCATGCGTCAGCTTTAGCCCATCAAGGAATGTTTTATCGTGCGACACAATCATTAACGCCCCCGGGAACGTGACCAGTGCCGCCTCAATGGCTTGTACCGACGCCAGATCCAGATGGTTAGTGGGTTCATCCAGCAGGAGTAGCTGCGTCGCGTCCTCCCGCCACAGTACGCAGGCCAACGCGGCTTTCAGTCTTTCGCCCCCGCTCAGCTCGGCCAATGGCAGCATCACTTTATCTGCGCCCAGTTGCAGCTGCGCCAGACGGCTGCGCAACACGCCCTCCTCCAGCGGCGTGTCGTGCAGATGCAAGTGGCTCAGCACGGACTGGGTGAGATCAAGTTGGGAAAGATGCTGATCGAGATACGCAGCCCTGACCGCCAGACGACAGCGCCCTGCGAGAGGCGTAACGTCGCCAAGGATCGCTTTCAGTAAGGTCGATTTTCCGCAACCATTCGGCCCACACAACGCCACGCGCATTGGCCCGTCCATCCGCCAGGTAAGCGGCGGGAGATCAACGTGCGCCAGACGCAAATCCTCCAGCACCACGACCTGTTTGCCCTCTGCAATCTGACTGCCCGGCAGGGTAAACATGATCGGATTATCTTCTTCAACTCTTTCACGCGCCTGGTTAACTGCTGCGTTCAGGGCGTCATTCTGCTCACGATGTTGCCTGCGCCACGTGCCCAGCCGCTCCTTAGCCGCCATTTTGTACTTCACGCGTTCGAACGAGGCAATATTCAGACTGTCCACCGTGCGCAGCGTTTTGGCCGAGCGCCGCTGACCGTCATCATGCTCTTTCTGCATCCGCTGGCGCGTTCGTCGGCGTTCAATCGCCGCATGCTCCAGCGCAGCACGTGCCGCCTGCTGCTCGCTATCCCGCTGATGCTGATAGTTGTCATAGTTTCCGCCGTAGCTGCGCAGGCCCGCGGCACTCAGTTCCAGTATCCGTGGCATTTGCGCCAGCAGTTCGCGATCGTGAGAAGCCACCAGCACCCCGCCGCGCTGACGGGCGAGCTGGGCGTAAAACCACTCCCGCCCTTGCCTGTCGAGGTGGTTGGTGGGTTCATCAAGCAGCAGATAGTCGACATCAGCACTAAAGGCACCACACAGCAGGGCGCGCTCGCGCTCACCGCCGCTGAGCTCAATGGCCGGCCTGTCAGGATCAAAAGCCGGAAGATGTGCTGCCTGAAAAGCGTCGCTCAGGCGTTCACTGAGATCCCAATAGCCATCGAGGCATTCCAGATCGTCAGGCTGGTAGTCGCCGCTGTCGATACGCCTGCGGGCGGCAAACAGCCTGTCGTATCCGAGCATTTGGGCAAGTGTTGTATGCGCAGAGAACACGTGCTGTTGCGCAACGTATGCCCACGAGCCAACGCGCTCGATATGACCCCTGGCGGGCGCATCAAGACCGGCAAGCAGGCGTAACAGCCGGGTTTTACCGCTGCCGTTACGCCCGACCAGGCCGCACGGCGCAGCTTCCAGCGTAAGATTCAGTGGACCAAAAAGGACATCGCCCGTCGCAAACTGACAGGTGACCTGATGCAATATAAAAGAAGGGGATTGCGCAAAATGAGCCATAAGCACTCCTGAATGAAATGTAAACATCCCCTGCTGACGCATAAGCGTTTAGCAAGGATTGAAATTCATCAGTCGTGGTTGTTCATTTTCGGGATGCGCTCCAGAGGAGAGAATGAGTGGCGATTAGGATACGGCTATATTACGGGCTCTTTCAAGGTTAAATTTTCAGCAACGCATAAAAAACCCGCCGAAGCGGGTTTTAGGCATTCAGGCCCGAGTCACGAGCAAGAGCACGGTTACTGCAGCAGCGAAATATCCGCCACGCGCAGGAACAGCTCGCGCAGTTTTTCGAGCATGGAGAGACGGTTAACGCGAAGCTCTTTATCTTCAACGTTTACCATCACTTTCTCGAAGAAGGCATCAACTGTCTCACGTAACTCAGCCAGTTCTACCAGCGCATCCTGATAGCGACCTTCAGCGAAGTACGGTTCCAGCTTGTCGCGCAGTACCACAACCTGCATCGCCAGTTTGATCTCTTCCGGCTCTTTCAGCGTCGCGGCGTTCACTCGCTCGTTAAGTTGCTCGTCGGATTTCGCCAGAATGTTGGATACACGTTTGTTCGCCGCGGCCAGCGCAGAGGCTGCTTCCAGGGTACGGAAGTGCGAAACGGCCTTCATACGGGCATCAAAATCGGCCGGACGGGTTGGACGACGCGCAAGTACTGCCTGAATAGTGTCGACGGTGAAACCTTCGTCCTGATACCAGGCACGGAAGCGACCGAGCATAAAGTCGATTACGTCATCCACCACTTTCGCGTTGGTCAGCTTGTCGCCGTACAGACGTACCGCTTCTTCGGTGAGAGTCTGCAGATCCAGCGACAGGTTCTTCTCAACGATGATGCGCAGCACACCCAGCGCAGCACGACGCAGCGCGAACGGATCTTTGTCGCCCTTCGGATGCTGACCGATGCCGAAGATACCCGCGAGGGTGTCCATCTTGTCGGCAATAGCCACTGCACAGGCTACCGGGTTAGACGGCAGTTCATCGCCGGCAAAACGCGGCTGATACTGTTCGTTCAACGCCACGGCCACGTCTTCCGCTTCACCATCGAAGCGCGCGTAGTGCATACCCATCACGCCCTGGGTGTCGGTAAATTCGAACACCATATTGGTCATCAGGTCGCATTTGGACAGCAGGCCTGCGCGGGTCGCGTGGTTAACGTCTGCGCCGATTTCACGGGCGATCCAGCCGGACAGCTCCGCGATACGGTCTGTCTTGTCGCGCAGCGTACCCAGCTGCTGCTGGAAAAGAACGGTCTGCAGACGCGGGAGATGATCTTCCAGACGCTTTTTACGGTCGGTATTAAAGAAGAACTCGGCATCCGCCAGACGCGGACGCACCACTTTCTCGTTACCGGAGATAATCTGAATCGGATCTTTCGATTCGATGTTCGCCACGAAGATAAAGTTTGGCAGCAGTTTGCCGTCGTTCGCGTAGACCGGGAAGTACTTCTGGTCACCCTTCATGGTGTGAACCAGCGCTTCGGACGGCACCGCGAGGAATTTCTCTTCGAACTTCGCGGTCAGCACCACTGGCCACTCAACCAGAGAGGTCACTTCTTCCAGCAGGCTGTCGCTCAGATCGGCGTTGCCACCAATCTGGCGCGCGGCTTCTTCAGCATCCGCTTTGATGCGGGCTTTACGCAGTTCGTAGTCGGCAATGACTTTACCGCGCTCCAGCAGGATCGCAGGATACTGATCGGCATTATCGATGGTGAACTCCGGCTCGCCCATAAAGCGGTGGCCGCGGATCACACGATCGGAGGCCACGCCCAGAATGGTAGCAGGGATTACGGTGTCGCCCAGCAGCAGGGTCACGGTGTGAACCGGACGCACGAAGTGAACGTCGCTTGCGCCCCAGCGCATCAGTTTCGGGATTGGCAGTTTTGCCAGTGACGTGGCGATCATGTTTGGCAGCAGCGCTTCTGCGCTTTCGCCCTTAACATGCGCCCGATACAGCAGCCACTCGCCTTTGTCGGTGGTCAGACGCTCGGCCTGGTCAACGGTGATACCGCAGCCACGTGCCCAGCCTTCTGCCGCTTTGCTGGCTTTGCCTTCGGCGTCAAACGCCTGGGCGATAGCCGGGCCGCGCTTTTCAACTTCACGATCGGGCTGTGCAGCCGCAAGATTTGCGACTTTCAGCGCCAGACGGCGCGGGGCAGCAAACCACTCAACCTTGCCGTGCGCGAGGCCAGCGTTGTCCAGCTCTGCCGTCACGTTCGCAGCAAAGGATTCCGCCAGGCTACGCAGGGCTTTTGGTGGCAGCTCTTCAGTGCCGATTTCCACCAGGAAAGTTTTCTCAGACATGGCCGCCTCTTATTTGTTTCGGTTGCACATCGGGAAGCCAAGGGCTTCACGGGACGCGTAGTAAGCTTCTGCAACGGCTTTGGTCAGCGTGCGGATACGCAAAATGTAGCGCTGACGTTCAGTCACGGAGATCGCTTTACGGGCGTCCAGCAGGTTGAAGCTGTGGGCGGCCTTCAGAATACGTTCGTAGGCTGGCAGCGGCAGGGGAGTCTCAAGCGCCAGCAACTGCTGGGCTTCTTTCTCGTACTGCTCAAAGCAGGTGAACAGGAAGTCCACGTCCGCGTATTCGAAGTTATAGGTGGATTGCTCCACTTCGTTCTGATGGAACACGTCGCCGTAGGTGGTTTTACCCAGCGGGCCGTCGCTCCAGACCAGGTCGTAAACGCTGTCTACGCCCTGAATGTACATCGCCAGACGTTCCAGGCCGTAGGTGATCTCACCGGTGATCGGCTTACACTCCAGACCGCCAACCTGCTGGAAGTAGGTGAACTGCGTCACTTCCATGCCGTTCAGCCACACTTCCCAGCCCAGACCCCAGGCACCCAGCGTCGGGTTTTCCCAGTTATCTTCCACGAAACGAATGTCGTGGATGGTCGGATCCATGCCCAGCTCTTTCAGCGAGCCAAGATACAGCTCCTGAATATTGTCCGGGGAAGGCTTAATCACCACCTGGAACTGATAGTAGTGCTGTAAGCGGTTCGGGTTTTCGCCATAGCGGCCGTCAGTTGGACGGCGGGATGGCTGCACATAGGCAGTTGCCATCGGTTCTGGCCCCAACGCACGCAGGCTGGTCATCGGGTGTGAAGTGCCGGCGCCAACTTCCATGTCCAATGGTTGAACGATGGTGCAGCCCTGACGAGCCCAGTAATCCTGTAAGGTCAGGATCAGGCCCTGGAAGGTCTTAGTATCAAACTTTTGCATAGGATTTCGTGCTGGATACGTGTGGTTTTAAAGGAAGGGATCAGTATACCCGCTGACCGTAAGATATACAGTACGAAACGGGGCTGTTTAGGGAAAATTGGGAAATAAGCATAGCTGAAAGCGACCGCAGGACGCCGCCAGCCTTATCACACCGTCGCCTTAGCGCATCGAAAGATGTAAAAAATGGCCGTCTGCGTCAAAAGAGCAGATGAAACTCTCATTGCGCGCAGTGAATCCACGCATTTCATAGCTCCCCTGAAACTGTTCAAAGCCGGTGACGTCTATTTTTTTAGCACCCGTGTTATAGCGATGGGCAGCCTGATCCTTACAAAGCTGTTCCATATTCAGCGAACGCGCCGGGCTAACTTTGCTGTTTTGCGCTTTTTGCGCCGTCGGAGCGTCCTGAGCCGCACAACCCCCTAATAAAACGGGGATCGCGAGCAATATCGTGCGCATCATCATTTTTATTACCGCCCTGTGCTGTGGCTGTTATTTTTAATCACTAAACTTTATAGAGTATGGCCCGGCATTCTGCGAGCCACACCTCCCTGGCACAAGCAGGGCAATGAAAAATCAGAGTTTTCCAGCGCGCGTCTGGCGCAGAATGGTCGTCAGAGCCTATTTAATACCTGAACAGAGGAACGGATGCAGGAAAAAATTAACTGGATTGATAATCTGCGGGGCATCGCCTGTTTAATGGTGGTGATGATCCATACCACCACCTGGTATATTACTAATGCCCCGAGCATCAGCCTCGTTAACTGGGATATCGCCAATATCCTCAATTCCGCGTCGCGCGTGAGCGTGCCGCTGTTTTTTATGATCTCCGGCTATCTCTTCTTTGGCGAGCGCAGCGCGCAGCCGCGCCACTTTGTTCGCATCGGCCTGTGCCTGCTGTTTTACAGCACCCTGTCGCTTCTCTACATCGTGCTGTTTACCTCGATCAACAGCGAGCTGTCGCTTAAATACCTGCTGCAAAAGCCGGTGTTCTACCATCTGTGGTTTTTCTTCGCCATTATTGTGATTTATCTGTTCTCCCCGCTGCTGCAGGTGAAAAGTCCGAACGGTAAAATGCTGCTGGCACTGATGGTAGTGATCGGCGTGGTGGCCAACCCGAATACCGTTTCACAAAAAATTGGCGCGTTTGAATGGCTGCCCATCAACCTGTATATCAACGGCGATACGTTCTATTACGTGCTGTACGGCATGCTGGGCCGGGCGATTGGCATGATGGATACCCGCAAGCGCTGGCTGAATGGGATTTGCGCGGCACTGGTTATTGCCGCCGTGGTGATTATCTCCCGCGGCACGCTGCATGAGCTGCAGTGGCGCGGCACCTTCGCCGACACCTGGTATCTCTACTGTGGCCCGATGGTATTTATCTGCGCCGTTGCGCTCTTCACGCTGGTAAAAAATACGCTCAATAGCCGCCCGCTGCCGCTGCTGGGGCTTATCTCACGTCACTCACTGGGAATTTATGGCTTTCACGCGCTGGTGATCCACGCCCTGCGCACGCGGGGCGTGGAGTTAAAAAGCTGGCCGCTATTAGATATTGCGTGGATTTTCTCGATCACGCTGGTGGTCAGCCTGGTTCTGTCGATGCTGTTGCAGCGCGTGGATAAACGCAGGTTTGTCAGTTAAGTACGGTTTGCTTGCCCGGCAGCGCTGCGCCTGCACGGGCATTTGTCAGGACATCAGCGGCAATAGCTGCTGATAAATTTTACGGAACACTTCGCGTCGCTCGGCGTAGCGCGCGTGACGGGCAGCATCCGGTGTGTGCTGTTGCTCCAACGCCAGCTGCGGCAGCAGCGTCGACAGCGGCTTACCGGGGTTCATGGCTATTTGCGCCAGCCGGGCGGCGCCCAGCGCGGGCCCCACATCCCCGCCGGTGCGGTAATCCAGCCGCTGGCCGCTAATGTCTGCCAGCATCTGTCGCCAGTAGCTGCTTCGCGCTCCGCCGCCAATCAGGGTAATGCTGGTCGGTTTTAACCCGCAGTCATGCACCACATCCATCCCGTCGGCCAGTGCATAACCCACCCCTTCCAGTACCGCGCGTGCCAGTTCAGCAGGGCCGTGCTGATGGGTTAAGCCAAAGAACACCCCCTTCGCCTGCGGATTGTTATGCGGGGTTCGTTCGCCAGAGAGATACGGCAGGAACCAGACCGCGCCTGCGTTTTCATCCGCCTGCTGGGCAGCATCAATCAGCGCCGGAACGCTGTTCAGCCCGGTCAGCTTCGCCGCCCAGTCCAGACAGGATGCAGCACTGAGCATCACCGACATCAGATGCCATTTGCCCGGTAGCGCATGACAGAAGCTGTGTACCGCGCTCTCAGGGTTGCTGCGATAGCCGTCGCTCACAGCAAAGTAGACCCCGGAGGTACCGAGCGACAGCATCGCCTGCCCGGCATCGGCCATCCCCACGCCAACGGCGCCCGCGGCGTTATCCCCGCCCCCCGCCACCACCGGCACGGCGGGCATATTCCAACGCGCTGCCACCGACGCCGTCAGGGTGCCGGTTTGCTCGCAGCCTTCGAACAGCGCAGGCATATGATCCCGGGTGAGATGACAGGCGTCGAGCATCGGCTCGCTCCAGTCACGTTTTGCCACGTCGAGCCACATAGTGCCTGCCGCATCTGACATGTCGCTGGCGTACTCGCCGGTCATGCGCAGACGCAGGTAATCTTTTGGCAACAGCACCTTCGCCACCTGGCTAAAAATCTCCGGCTCGTGGCGCTGCACCCACAATAATTTCGGTGCGGTAAAGCCGGGCATCATCAGGTTACCGGTGATCTCACGCGACGTCGGTACACGCGCTTCGAGCAGCGCACACTCCTGTGCACAGCGGCCATCGTTCCATAGAATGGCCGGACGTAACACGCGGTTATCTTTGTCCAACAGCGTGGCGCCGTGCATCTGCCCGGCAATCCCCAGCGCTTTCACTTCACGCAGAGAATGCTGTTCGCCGAGCGCTTTCAGCGCGCGATCCGTTGCCAGCCACCACTGTTCGGGGTCTTGCTCTGACCAGAGCGGGTGCGGCCGCGAAACGTGCAGTTTTTCTGTGTGCGTTGCCAGCACGTCGCCCTGTTCATTCAACAGAATGGCTTTCACACCCGATGTGCCAAGATCGATCCCGATATACATATAGTGGGTTCCTTAACTGAAAATGCCCGGTGGCGCTGTGCTTACCGGGCTTACATTGTCCTCAGCTACCTGTTACTTATCGAACAGATAATGATTCACCAGATTTTCCAGCAGCTCCTGATGTCCACTCTGGTGCTGCGGCGCAAGGTTATGCTGTTCAGCGTACTTCGCGATGTCAGTCAGGGATAACTGGCCTTTCAAAATTTGCTGACCCAGCTCACTGTTCCAGCCGCCATAGCGTTTTGCCACCCGCTTATCCAGCTCGCCGTCTTCGATCATCCGGGCCGCGACTTTTAGCGACAGCGCCATGGTGTCCATCGCCCCAATATGACCATAGAAGAGATCGTATTTATCGGTGCTCTGGCGACGCACTTTGGCATCAAAGTTCAGGCCGCCGGTGGTAAACCCGCCTGCTTTGATGATTTCGTACATCACCAGCGCATTCTCCTCCACGCTGACCGGGAACTGATCGGTATCCCAGCCGAGCTGCGGATCGCCACGGTTGGCATCGACGGAACCAAAGATACCCAGCGCGATAGCGGAAGCGATCTCGTGATGGAACGAGTGCCCAGCCAGCGTCGCGTGGTTGGCCTCGATATTCACTTTAATCTCTTTTTCCAGGCCGAACTGTTTCAGGAAGCCATATACGGTCGCCACGTCGTAATCGTACTGATGCTTGGTGGGCTCCTGCGGTTTTGGCTCAATCAGCAGCGTGCCGCGGAAACCGATTTTGTGCTTATGCTCCACCACCATCTGCATGAAACGGCCAATCTGCTCGCGTTCCTGGCGTAAATCGGTGTTGAGCAGCGTTTCGTAGCCTTCGCGTCCGCCCCACAGCACATAGTTTTCGCCGCCCAACTGATGGGTGGCGTTCATGGCCGTCACCACCTGCGTCGCTGCCCAGCTGAACACTTCAGGATCCGGGTTAGTGGCCGCGCCAGCCCCGTAGCGTGGATTGGTAAAGCAGTTTGCCGTTCCCCACAGCAGCTTCACGCCACTCTGCTGTTGTTTTTCAGCCAGTACATCGACCATCTGGGCAAAGTTATTCAAATATTCTTTCAGCGAGGCACCTTCCGGCGAGACGTCCACGTCATGGAAGCAGTAATACGGTACGTTCAGCTTGTGGAAGAACTCAAATGCAACGTCCGCTTTGCGTTTTGCCAGCGCCAGCGCGTCGCCCGGCTGCTGCCAGGGGCGATCGAATGAACCCACGCCAAACATATCGGCCCCGTTCCAGCAGAAGGTGTGCCAGTAGCAGGCGGCAAAGCGCAGATGGTCTTCCATGCGCTTACCCAGCACCAGCTCGTCCGGATTGTAATGACGGAACGCTAAAGGATTGGCAGATTTCGGACCTTCGTAACGAACGCGATCGAGTTGATCAAAATAAGCTTGCATATTGAGCTCCATAATCAGGGGTGCGGCGAAAAGTAGTTTCTGCATTAATACTGAATAGCGATTGCCGGTTGCTCAATTACGTTATTTCACTCTGCTATTGAGAGAATGCACAAATGTGCTCTGGCTCGCAAAATTAATATGCAAGCAAACTAATTCATCGCTGTAAATTCCAGAATCACGTGTAATTAATAACTTATGTAATTTAAAATCTGATCGCGGTCATAAATTCGAAAATAAACCAAATATCATAACGAGAAGATAAAAATCTGTAATTGCCAGCCTGCCGTTCCCCGTTAAGAATTTGCTACGTCTCTTGCACCATTTGTTTCTTTTATCTCAGCAACCTAACCCTACAAAAGGTAAAACAATTATGAAGATAAAGAACCTGTGCCTTACTCTCTGTGCTTCGCTGCTGCTGGCAAGTACTGCGGGTTATGCGAAAGAAGTCAAAATCGGGATGGCGATTGACGATCTCCGTCTGGAACGCTGGCAAAAAGATCGCGATATTTTTGTTAATAAAGCCGAAGCATTAGGGGCAAAAGTGTTTGTCCAGTCGGCCAATGGCAACGAAGAAACGCAGATGTCGCAAATAGAAAATATGATTAACCGCGGCGTCGATGTACTGGTCATTATTCCTTACAACGGCCAGGTATTAAGTAATGTGGTAAAAGAAGCCAAGCGCGAAGGTATTAAAGTGCTGGCCTATGACCGCATGATAAATAACGCCGACATTGATTATTATATTTCTTTCGACAATGAAAAAGTCGGTGAATTACAGGCGCAAAGCCTGGTGGCGAAAGTGCCGGAAGGGAATTATTTCCTGATGGGCGGCTCGCCGGTGGACAACAACGCCAAATTATTCCGCGCAGGGCAGATGAAGGTGCTCAAACCTTACATTGATGAGGGCAAAATTAAGGTCGTTGGCGACCAGTGGGCTGACGGCTGGTTACCGGAAAATGCGCTGAAAATCATGGAGAACGCGTTAACAGCCAACAACAATAAAATCGATGCCGTGGTCGCCTCTAACGACGCAACCGCCGGTGGCGCAATCCAGGCGCTGAGCGCCCAGGGTCTGGCAGGAAAAGTGGCTATTTCTGGGCAGGATGCGGATCTCGCTGGGGTGAAACGTATTGTAGCGGGCACGCAAACCATGACGGTATATAAGCCCATCACCGAACTTGCCACCACTGCTGCTGAAATTGCGGTTGAGCTGGGAAATGGCCAGCAACCCAAAGCGGATGCCAGTTTAAATAATGGCCTGAAAGATGTCCCTTCCCGCCTGCTGACTCCTATCGAAGTCAATAAAGAGAATATTGACGCCACCGTGGTGAAAGACGGTTTCCATAAAAAGAGCGAACTGTAATTCCGCATCGCCCCTGCCTGGCGGGGGCGCATCGACTTGTTTTGTTCTCCTTCGGGTCATGTGGAGCAGTTATGTCTTATTTACTTGAAATGAAAAGTATCACCAAAGCGTTCGGTGCGGTGAAGGCTGTCGATAACGTCAGCCTGCGCGTCAATCCCGGTGAGATCGTGTCGCTGTGTGGCGAAAATGGCTCGGGTAAATCCACTTTAATGAAGGTGCTGTGCGGCATTTATCCCCACGGCAGCTATGACGGCGACATTATCTTTTCCGGCGAAATCCTGCAGGCCACCCATATCCGTGATACCGAGCGCAAAGGCATCGCCATCATTCACCAGGAGCTGGCGCTGGTGAAGCACCTGACCGTGCTGGAGAATATTTTCCTCGGTGCCGAGATAACCCGTCACGGCATCCTGGATTACGACACCATGACGTTGCGCTGTGAAAAGCTGCTGGCGCAGGTGAGCCTGGCGATCTCCCCCGACACCCGGGTGGGTGACCTCGGTCTGGGTCAGCAGCAGCTGGTCGAAATTGCGAAAGCGCTTAACAAGCAGGTGCGGCTGCTGATCCTCGATGAACCCACCGCCTCGCTGACTGAACAGGAAACCGCGATATTGCTGGACATCATTCGTGACCTGCAAAACCACGGGATTGCCTGCATTTATATCTCCCACAAGCTTAATGAAGTGAAGGCGATTTCAGACACGGTCTGCGTTATTCGCGACGGGCAGCATATCGGCACCCGTGAGGCGCAGGGGATGAGCGAAGACGACATCATCACCATGATGGTCGGTCGCGAGCTGACCGCGCTGTATCCCAATGAGCCGCATACCCTGGGGGAAGAGATCCTGCGCGTCGAACACCTCACCGCATGGCACCCGGTAAATCGCCACATCAAGCGGGTGAATGACATCTCCTTCTCCCTGCATCGGGGAGAAATTCTCGGCGTCGCGGGGCTGGTAGGGGCCGGACGCACCGAGGCCGTCCAGTGTCTGTTCGGCGTCTGGCCCGGACGCTGGGAAGGCAGCGTCTATATTGACGGGCAGCAGGTCGACATTAAAAACTGCCAGCAGGCGATTGCTCACGGCATTGCGATGGTGCCAGAAGATCGCAAAAAAGACGGCATCGTGCCGGTGATGGCGGTGGGTAAAAACATCACCCTTGCCGCACTGGATCAATTCACCGGCAAGCTCAGCAGCATGGATGACGCCGCCGAACAGCACTGCATTCTTCAGTCCATACAGCGCCTGAAGGTCAAAACGTCTTCCCCCGAGCTGGCAATTGGTCGTCTGAGCGGGGGCAATCAGCAGAAGGCGATCCTTGCCCGCTGCCTGCTGCTCAATCCGCGCATTTTAATCCTCGACGAACCCACCCGGGGGATCGATATCGGCGCGAAGTACGAAATCTATAAGCTTATCAACCAGCTGGTGCAGCAGGGTATTGCCGTCATCGTGATTTCGTCGGAACTGCCTGAGGTGCTGGGTCTGAGCGACCGCGTGCTGGTGATGCATGAAGGGAAACTGAAAGCCAACCTGAACAACCAGAACCTGACGCAGGAACAGGTGATGGAAGCCGCATTAAGGAGCGAACGCCATGTCGAAGAGCAATCCATCTGAAGTCAAAGTCGCGGTGCCTACACCGGGCATATTTTCGGGGCTAAAAGCCCTGAATCTGCAGGTATTTGTGATGATTGCCGCGATTGTGGTGATTATGCTGTTTTTCACCTGGATGACCGACGGCTCCTATCTCAGCGCGCGTAACATCTCTAACCTGCTGCGTCAGACCGCCATCACCGGCATTCTGGCCGTCGGGATGGTATTCGTGATCATCTCGGCAGAAATCGATCTCTCCGTGGGCTCGATGATGGGGCTGCTGGGCGGCGTGGCGGCCATTTTCGACGTCTGGCTAGGCTGGCCACTGCCGCTCACCGTGGTCGTCACCTTGCTGCTGGGTTTACTGCTCGGCACCTGGAACGGCTGGTGGGTCGCCTATCGCAAGGTACCGTCGTTTATCGTCACCCTGGCGGGAATGCTGGCCTTCCGCGGTATTCTGATTGGCATCACTAACGGCACCACCGTGTCGCCTACCAGCGCCTCAATGTCGCAGATTGGCCAAAGCTATCTCTCTGACGGGATCGGGTTTAGCCTGGGCGCCATCGGCCTGATGGCCTTTGTTGCCTGGCAGTGGCGCGGCAGAATGCGCCGTCAGTCGTTAGGTTTAGCCAACGCCCCTTCCACGTCTGCCGTCGGACGTCAGGCGCTGACGGCGGTGATTGTGCTCGGCGCAATCTGGCTGCTGAACGACTATCGCGGCGTACCGACGCCGGTGCTGCTGCTGGTGTTGCTGATGCTGGGCGGAATGTTTATGGCTACCCGTACCGCCTTTGGTCGCCGCATCTATGCAATTGGCGGCAACCTCGAAGCGGCACGTTTGTCAGGCATTAACGTTGAACGCACCAAGCTCGCCGTGTTTGCCATTAATGGCCTGATGGTCGCCGTCGCCGGGCTTATCTTAAGCTCACGTCTGGGGGCGGGCTCGCCGTCTGCCGGGAACATTGCGGAACTCGACGCCATCGCGGCCTGCGTCATTGGCGGCACCAGCCTCGCCGGGGGGATCGGGAGCGTCGCAGGGGCAGTGATGGGCGCATTTATCATGGCCTCGCTGGATAACGGAATGAGTATGATGGACGTCCCGACGTTCTGGCAGTATATCGTTAAGGGTGCCATTCTGTTGCTGGCGGTCTGGATGGATTCCGCAACCAAACGGCGGGCATAAGGACATTGCTATCGCCGATCACTGACTTTGGGAAAAGAGCGTCATGTTTGAGAAGCGTCACCGCATTACGTTGTTATTTAATGCCAATAAAGCGTACGACCGCCAGGTGGTGGAAGGCGTTGGCGAATATTTACAGGCGTCGCAATCGGAGTGGGACATCTTCATTGAAGAAGATTTCCGCACGCGTCTCGAAAACATCAAAGACTGGCTGGGCGACGGCGTCATTGCCGATTTTGACGACGCCGTGATCCAGCAGCTGCTGGTCGATGTCGGCGTGCCCATCGTCGGCGTCGGCGGCTCTTATCACAAGCCGGAAAATTACCCAGCCGTCCACTATATCGCCACCGACAACCACGCGCTGGTCGAAAGCGCGTTCCTGCATCTGAAGGAAAAAGGGGTTCACCGCTTCGCCTTTTATGGCCTGCCCTCCTCCAGCGGCAAATGCTGGGCGGCGGAACGCGAGTATGCGTTTTGCCAGCTGGTGGCCAGGGAGAAATATCGCGGCGTGGTGTATCAGGGTCTGGAAACGGCACCGGAGAACTGGCAGCACGCCCAGAACCGTCTCGCCGACTGGCTGCAAACCCTGCCGCCGCAAACCGGGATTATCGCCGTGACCGACGCCCGGGCCCGCCATGTGCTGCAGGTATGCGAACATCTGCACATCCCGGTGCCTGAAAAGCTGTGCGTGATTGGGATCGATAACGAAGAGCTCACGCGCTACCTGTCGCGGGTGGCGCTGTCGTCCGTGGCGCAGGGCACGCGTCAGATGGGCTATCAGGCCGCCAAGCTGCTGCATCGTCTGCTGGATAATGAAAACCTGCCTCTGCAACGCTTGCTGGTGCCGCCGGTGCGCGTCGTGGAGCGGCGCTCAACGGACTACCGCTCGTTGAACGATCCGGCGGTGATTCAGGCGATGCACTACATCCGTAACCACGCCTGCAAAGGCATCAAAGTGGATCAGGTGCTGGATGCGGTCGGGATCTCGCGCTCAAATCTGGAGAAGCGCTTTAAAGAAGAGGTGGGAGAGACGATTCACGCGATGATTCACGCGGAGAAGCTGGAAAAAGCCCGCAGCCTGCTGATCTCCACGTCGCTTTCCATCAATGAAATTTCGCAGATGTGCGGCTATCCGTCGCTGCAGTATTTCTATTCGGTGTTCAAAAAAGAGTATGACAATACGCCGAAAGAGTATCGCGACCGCTACAGTGAAGTGCTGATTTAAAAAATCGGTTTCACAAACAAAAATGCCTTCCGGATGGAAGGCATTTTTTTAGCCATTACATATGCGAGGCGATCAAGCGCTGGTTATCCTGATACATCGCAAACAGATAATTGTTATAGCTCTGACCCTGGGTTGAGTAACCTTTCAGCTTGTGGATCATGGTGCTCGCCGTCACTTCCTGGTCCGCTTTACGCAGCTGCGCACGGGACTTACGGAATGACTTATACGCCGGGTGAGTGTTCAGATTCACCGCGTAGGCATTCACTGAATCTTTGACCGATTCAAAGTTGGAATAGCCTTTCACCTTGCCGGGTTCGTTATTACAACGCCCTTTCACGCATTTCATGCCGAACAGGTTGTTGTTGTTACGGGCCAGCTTAGAGGTACCCCAACCGCTCTCGGCGGCGGCCATGGTCGCAACCATACTACCTGGGATGATATCCACACGCTCAAGCAAGGTGTTCCACGGAACACGACGCGTGTTGCCAGACCAGCTCACTTTATAGCTTTTGGCGATCGCTTTCAGGCGCGTGCGCTCGGAAGGCGACCAGCGGCTGTCGTACTGCTTAGAGATAAGCCAGTTACGATCCGCGGTAATCGCAGCATTTTGACTGTTGATATAAGGCATTACCGTCCGAAGAAACGCTTTTTTTCGCGGTGTTCCGGAAGGGTATTTTCGCAAATCAGGAAGTGGACTACTCTTTACACTATTGCGAGAATACTCTTGTTTACTGCTTACCTTGGTTGTAACAATCGTCTTTACTACCGGGACTTTTGAACTCGCTGTTTTTTCGTGCGTCTTTGCAAGCACCTCACCAGAAATAGCCATGGTGAGTAACATGAGTATCGCAGCCCCATATCGTCGTATGGGATTCGATATCATTAGATCTCCTGGTCGGATTGAAGCATTCCAACACCTTATTTTATTCGCAAAATGAGAAGTGAATCTCAGATCCTAGCAAAAATAGTCGAGAAGAGCACTCAAAGAAATAGTCCAAATCCGAAAGCCTGTCACCTGGTCTTTGTTCACTTACGCGTCATTTTCACTGAAATGTGCGCAATATCGCAGTTAAATAGCATACTTAGCGCGCGATCACTCACCCTCTGGGCTCATCCCTGCGCGTTATCGCCTGGGGAGGAGTCAGCAGCGTAAAGGTGATGGCAAACTGAACAAAACGCCGTGACAGGAAAATGGAATGAAACGCTCTGCTCTCGCTCTTCTCCTCTTACCCGCCATGGCCAGCGCCGACTGGTCAGCCCCGGGTTTTCCATCTTTTACTGCCGAAGGTTCCGGGGTGTTTACGGCGCAGGCAAAGCTCACGAAGGGTACTCACCCGCTCACCCTGAATCTTGACAAGACGTGCTGGCAGCCCTTAGATGCCATAAAACTCAATGAGATGCTGTCACTCAAGCCGTGTGAAGGCGATCCGGCGTCCTGGCGCGTCTTCCGCGACGGGGATTACCAGGCCCGGATCGATACCCGTTCCGGCACGCCGACTCTGATGCTGACCCTTAAATCCGCAGCCGAGCAGGCGGTGAGCAACGTGGTTCGCCAGTGCCCGAAATGGGACGGTAAACCGCTCACCATTGAGGTCGCCAGCACCTTCCCGGAAGGGAGCGTAGTCCGTGATTTTTACAGCCAACAGACCGCCACCGTGCAGCAGGGCAAAATCACCCTGCAGCCTGCCGAGGGCAGCAATGGCCTGCTGTTACTGGAGCGGGCAGAAACCGATAAAGCCGCCCCCTTCAGCTGGCAAAACGCCACCGTCTATTTTGTGCTGACCGACCGCTACGTGAATGGCGATCCGGCCAATGACAACAGCTACGGGCGGCATAAAGACGGAATGCAGGAGATTGGCACCTTCCACGGCGGCGACCTGAAAGGGCTCACCGGCAAGCTGGATTACCTGCAGCAGCTTGGCGTTAACGCCCTGTGGATCAGCTCCCCGCTGGAACAGATCCACGGCTGGGTCGGCGGCGGTACGAAGGGTGACTTCCCGCATTACGCCTATCACGGCTATTACACTCAGGACTGGACCCGACTCGATGCCAACATGGGCACCGAAGACGATTTACGCCAGCTGGTGGACGAAGCCCATCGCCGGGGCATCCGCATCCTGTTTGACGTGGTGATGAACCACACCGGCTACGCCACGCTGGCGGATATGCAGACGTATCAGTTTGGTGCGCTCTACCTTAAAGGGGATGAACTGAAGAAGACGCTGGGCGACCGCTGGACCGACTGGAAGCCCGCCGCCGGGCAAAGCTGGCACAGCTTCAACGACTACATTAACTTCAGCGATAAAGCCGCCTGGGAAAAATGGTGGGGCAAGCCGTGGATCCGCACCGATATTGGTGATTACGACAATCCCGGCTTTGACGACCTGACCATGTCGCTGGCGTTCCTGCCGGATCTGAAAACCGAATCCACTACCCCGTCCGGCCTGCCGAACTTCTATCGCCATAAACCGGACACCCGCGCGCAGGCGATCGACGGTGACACCCCGCGGGACTATCTCACCCACTGGCTGAGTCAGTGGGTACGGGAGTATGGGATCGACGGTTTTCGCGTCGATACCGCCAAACATGTCGAAATGGCGGGCTGGCAGCAGCTGAAAGCGCAGGCCAGTGAGGCGCTCAAGGCGTGGAAACAGGCGAACCCGGATAAAAAGCTGGATGATGCCCCGTTCTGGATGACCGGTGAGGCCTGGGGCCACGGCGTGATGCAGAGCGACTACTACCGCCACGGCTTCGATGCGATGATCAACTTTGACTATCAGGAGCAGGCGGCCAAAGCGGTGGATTGCCTGGCGAACATCGATCTGACCTGGCAGCAGATGGCGGAAAAGCTGCAGGACTTTAACGTTCTGAGCTACCTCTCCTCTCACGATACGCGTCTGTTCCGCGAAGGCGACCAGCGGGCGGCAGAGCTGCTTCTGCTGGCACCGGGTTCAGTACAGATTTTCTATGGCGATGAATCGGCGCGGCCGTTTGGTCCGACCGGGTCAGATCCGCTGCAGGGAACACGCTCAGAGATGAACTGGCAGGAGGTGAGCGGGGCCCAGGCGCAGACCGTCGCCCACTGGCAGCGGCTCGGGCAGTTCCGCGCCCGCCATCCGGCGGTAGGTGAAGGGAAGCAGACTACGCTGACGATGGCTCAGGGCTACGGTTTTGTCCGTGAGCACAAGGGCGATAAGGTGATGGTGGTCTGGGCGGGGAATCCGTAGCGTCTGCCTGACACACAGCGGCCCTCTCTCATCGGGATGAGGGCCAGCAAAAACAGCACAATCCTCTACCCATTTGACATTCCACAACAGAAAACAACAATTTCCTGCTTCCGCTCCGATTTGCACCTGCGCAGTTGTAGCGTTAAGGTGAGCCACACTTAGAACAAGCCCTATAGATCACCTGCTATGACCTTTTCACTTTTCGGCGACAAATTCACCCGCCATTCAGGCATTACCCGCCTGATGGAGGATCTCAACGACGGGCTGCGCACACCAGGTGCAATTATGCTCGGTGGCGGTAACCCGGCACAAATTCCTGAGATGAACGATTATTTCCAGGCGCTCCTCGCGGACATGCTGGAAAACGGCAAAGCCGCGGATGCGCTGTGCAATTACGACGGCCCCCAGGGTAAAACCGAGCTCCTCACTGCCCTGGCAGGCATGTTGCGCGACAACCTGGGCTGGGAGATTGAGCCACAGAATATTGCACTGACTAACGGCAGCCAGAGCGCGTTTTTCTACTTATTTAACCTCTTCGCCGGGCGATGCGCCGACGGTACCAGCAAAAAGGTGCTGTTCCCGCTCACGCCTGAGTACATCGGCTATGCCGACTCCGGCCTCGAGGAGGATCTTTTCGTCTCGGCGCGCCCGAACATCGAGCTACTGCCCGAGGGGCAGTTCAAATATCACGTCGATTTTGAACATCTGCATATTGGCGAAGAGACCGGCATGATTTGCGTCTCGCGACCGACCAACCCCACCGGCAACGTCATCACCGACGAAGAGCTGATGAAGCTGGATGCGCTGGCAAATCAGCACGGCATTCCGCTGGTCATTGATAACGCCTACGGCGTGCCGTTCCCGGGCATCATCTTTAGCGAAGCGCGACCGCTGTGGAACCCGAACATCGTGCTGTGCATGAGCCTGTCCAAGCTTGGACTGCCGGGCAGCCGCTGCGGGATCATCATTGCCAATGAAAAAATCATCACCGCCATCACCAACATGAACGGCATTATCAGCCTGTCGCCTGGCGGCATTGGCCCGGCCATGATGTGCGAGATGATTAAGCGCAACGATCTGCTGCGCCTGTCGAATGAGGTGATTAAACCATTCTATTTCCAGCGTGTTCAGGAGACGATTGCAACGATTCGCCGCTACTTACCGGAAAATCGCTGCTTAATCCACAAACCTGAAGGGGCAATTTTCCTCTGGCTATGGTTTAAAGATCTGCCAATCACCACCGAGCTGCTGTACCAGCGTCTGAAAAAGCGCGGCGTGCTGATGGTGCCGGGGGATTACTTCTTCCCGGGGCTGGATAAGCCGTGGCCGCACACCCATCAGTGCATGCGCATGAACTACGTTCCGGACCCGGACAAAATCGAAGCCGGTGTGAAGATCCTTGCCGAAGAGGTGGAACGCGCCTGGCAGGAGAACGGTCAGTAACCTGTTATGCCCGAAAGCGCAGCCGGTCTGCGCGAATTCGGGCGGGATCAACGCAGGTGAGCGCGTAGGTTGGGCACGCCGCCACACAGGCAGGCCCACCTTCGCGGTGCCAACAGCGGTTGCATTTCAGCGCCTGCACCTCCTCCCCCTCGCCTGTCACCTGCATTGCGCCAAACGGACAGGCGATCATGCAGCTTTTACAGCCGATACAGCGCGACTGATCCACCAGCCAGATCCCCGCCTGACGCTGAATCGCCTGAGTTGGGCAGACGTTGGCGCACGGGGCATCTTCACACTGATGGCAGGTGACCGCCGTAGTAAAGGTCCCGCCTTTCATCACCCGAATGCGGGAAGTAAAATTTCTGGCCGTCACGGCCGAACAATCCTGATCGTCCTGATGCGATACCACGCAGGCCACTTCACAGGTGCGACAGCCAATACATTTTGCCGGGTCTGCCACAATAAACGGGTTCATCGCCTGCTCCCTCCTTGCTGAAAAAGTCAGGTTGCCAGAGTGTCCAGGTAACGCGCTTTGATCCGACATGGGAAAAAGCCAGATTTGTACTGCCTGCCGGGAAAACTGGCCGTCTGCCCAGGCCTCAGGCGGAGTTAATGTGCTCCTTGCAGTAGCGGCGTTTCCACACCCCGGGCGTTAGCCCCGTATGCTTGCGAAAGATCTGGCGAAAATAGCCCGCATCGCTAAAGCCGCAGCGGATGGCCACCTCTTTCAGCGAGGCGGCATCGGTGAGCAGCAGTTTTTCAGCGGCTCTGACTCGCTGGCGGTGGATCGCCTCGGTCAGGGTTAAATTAAACACCCGACGAAACACGCGTCCGAGATAATCCGCATTGCAGTGCAGCTCTTTTGCCAGCTGCGAGGTCGAGAGCGGCAGGTGAAAGTGGGTGCTGATGCGCTGCCGCGCCTTCCAGGCGAGGCTCACCCCCGCTTCATCCGGCGGCAGCGCCTGTCCGGCAGTGAGGGTGATTTGCTGCAGGATCAGCAGCAGGATTAACTCCAGCGCCGGGCTGCGCTGCAGCTTTTCCTGTTCAGTCAGAAACTGGCGAAACAGTGTAATCATCGCCTGCGGATCCTGGCTTTTTCCGTGCTGTGGCACGGCCAGCAGCGTACTGAAGGGCGGCGTCATCGCCTGCTCCTGCGTCTCGAAGTGCAGCCAGTAAAAGCGTAGATCGGCCGGGAAATCCTCAATCCCCCGGTGCCGACGATCGGGCCACAGCAACAAACTCTCACCGGGATGCACCTCGAAAACCGTCCCATCCTCCTGAATCGTTAATGTCCCCTTTTCGACCAGGATCACTTCCCAGGAGTCCAGCTTGCGCGCCGGATGCCGTCCCACGCCCCGGGAGATAAAATAGCCGCCATTCTGGACCTTAATCGGAAGCGTTATGGATAATTCGAGCGTGGTCATTCATTTTCTCGCTATTTATGCCGCATTAAATTCGCCTTATTACTGATTATTAACAGGTAATTGGCATTCGTCCCGATCGAAATCACATTTTGCGCACCAGGTCGGAATCCTCACCTTTTTATACTTTTCCCTTCCCTTGTTGCGGCCGGAAATCGGTGCAGAATGAATCAGGTACCCGACAAAACAACATAAAAAAATTCAATAACCGAGGAGTTACCTCATGACTTCCACTCCGATTACGCAGACAGACATTGCTCAGCAGGCCGTCGACGACCGCCTGACGGTGCGAGAAAAAATAGGCTACGGCCTGGGGGATGCTGGCGGGACGGTGATTACCTGTCTGATCATGAACTTCCTGACCTTTTTCTATACCGATATCTTTGGTTTAACCCCGGCGCTGGTCGGCACGCTGTTTATCGCCCTGCGCGTGTTCGATGCCATCTCCGACCCGGTGATGGGGATCATTGCCGACCGCACCCAAAGCCGCTGGGGACGCTTTCGTCCGTGGCAGCTGTGGGTCGCCGTGCCAATTGGCATTATTGGCGTGCTGACCTTCACCGTACCGGACGCCGGTATGGGGGTAAAAATCGCCTGGGCCTTCGGCACCTATCTGCTGCTCTCGGTAGGCTATACCGCCATCAACGTGCCTTACTGCGCGCTGATCAACACCATGACCACCCGCCACAGCGAAGTGCTCTCCTGTCAGTCCTGGCGTTTTGTACTGTGCGGCGTGGCCGGGTTCCTGGTCTCCGTCGGCTTGCCGTGGCTGGTGTCGGCGCTCGGGCAGGGCGACGTGGCGCAGGGCTATCAGCTGGGGGTCGGGGTGCTCTGCGCCATTGCGGTGGTGATGTTCCTGTGCTGCTTCTTCTGGGTCCGCGAGCGCGTGCCGCTGGCGCTGATGGGTAAATTCACCCTTAAAGAGCACCTGGGCGGGCTGCGCAACAACGACCAGCTGCTGCTGATGCTGGTGATGTCGTTCCTGCTGATCAACGTCTTTAACATTCGCGGCGGCGGCTATATGTATTTCATCACTTACGTGCTGGAAGGCAGTACCGCTTACACCTCGCTGTTTTTCACTATGGTGACCTTTGCCTCCATTCTTGGCGCGGTGGTGGTTAACCTGCTGTCGCGCCGTCACGATGCCGTCAAACTCTACTACTACACCAACCTGGTGCTGGCGGTGCTGGCAGCGGGCATGTGGTTCCTGCCGAGCGGCCCGGCGAATCAAACGCTGTGGCTGGTGGTAATTCTGGCCAACGGGGTGATCCTCGGCTTTACCCTGCCGCTGCACTTCTCGTTGATGGCCTTTGCCGATGACTACGGCGAGTGGAAAACCGGCGTGCGCTCCTCGGGAATGAACTTCGCCTTTAACCTGTTTTTCATCAAGCTGGCGTGGGCCTCCAGCGCCGGGATCATCAGCGTGGTGTTCATTTTTGTCGCCTACCAGCCGGGCGCAGGCAACCAGACGGCCGCCTCGCTGCAGGGCATCACCACCATGGAAACCCTGCTTCCTGCCCTTTTCCATCTGCTGCTGGCGATTGCCATTCGCAAATGCAGACTCAATAACCCGATGATGGCGCGCATTGCCACCGACCTGCGCCAGCGTCACGCTCAGTCCTGAGGAGAATACGATGTTCATAATGGAACCCGACCTGCATAAACTGAAAATCAGCGACCCGTTTTTGGGCCACTATCAACAGCTGGTGCGCGATGTAGTGATCCCCTATCAGTGGGATGCCCTGAACGACCGCATCGCCGAGGCCGAGCCGAGCCACGCCATCACCAACTTCCGCATTGCAGCGGGACTGGAGAGCGGCGAATTCTACGGGATGGTCTTTCAGGATAGCGACGTAGCAAAATGGCTGGAGGCGGTGGCCTGGTCCCTGTGCCAGAAACCCGATGCCGAACTGGAAAAAACCGCCGACGAGGTGATTGAGCTGGTGGCCGCCGCCCAGTGCGACGATGGTTATCTGAATACTTACTTCACGGTCAAAGCCCCTGGCGAGCGCTGGACGAACCTGGCGGAATGCCATGAGCTCTACTGCGCCGGGCACATGATTGAAGCGGGCGTGGCGTACTTCCAGGGCACCGGCAAACGGCGTCTGCTGGAGGTGGTCTGCACGCTGGCCGACCATATCGACAGCGTTTTTGGGCCGGGTGAGCAGCAGCTGCATGGCTATCCCGGCCACCCGGAAATCGAGCTGGCGCTGATGCGCCTGTTTGATGTCACGCAGGAGCCCCGCTATCTGGCGCTGGTGAAATACTTCGTCGAGGAGCGCGGAACGCAGCCGCACTTCTACGATATCGAATATGAAAAACGCGGCAAGACCTCCCACTGGAACACCTACGGCCCGGCGTGGATGGTGCAGGATAAAGCCTATAGCCAGGCGCATCAGCCGCTGGCGGAACAGCCGACGGCAATCGGCCACGCGGTGCGCTTCGTCTACCTGATGACCGGCGTCGCGCACCTCGCCCGCCTGAGCCAGGATGAAGGCAAACGCCAGGACTGCCTGCGCCTGTGGGATAACATGGCCCAGCGCCAGCTGTATATCACCGGCGGGATCGGCTCCCAGAGCAGCGGCGAAGCCTTCAGCAGCGATTACGATCTGCCGAACGATACCGTGTATGCCGAAAGCTGCGCCTCCATCGGCCTGATGATGTTTGCCCGCCGCATGCTGGAGATGGAAGCCAACAGCCAGTACGCCGACGTGATGGAGCGCGCGCTGTTCAACACCGTGCTCGGCGGGATGGCGCTGGACGGGAAGCATTTCTTCTACGTTAATCCGCTGGAAGTGCACCCGAAGACGCTGAAATTTAACCATATCTACGATCACGTTAAGCCGGTGCGCCAGCGCTGGTTCGGCTGCGCCTGCTGTCCGCCGAATATCGCCCGGGTGCTAACCTCGATAGGCCACTACATCTATACCGCCCGCGAGGACGCACTGTTTATCAACCTCTATATCGGCAACAGCATGGCCTTCCCGGTTGGCGAGCAGGAGCTGCAGCTGCGGATCAGCGGAAATTACCCGTGGCAGGAGCAGGTGAAAATTGACATCACGTCGCCGGTCGCCATCGATCATACCCTGGCCCTGCGTCTGCCGGACTGGTGCGACACACCGCACCTGACGCTAAATGGCGAAACGGTGAGCGGCGACGTGCGTCAGGGCTATCTGTACCTGACTCGCCGCTGGCAGGAGGGCGATACCCTGGCACTCACCCTGCCGATGCCGGTGCGTCGGGCGTACGGTAATCCGCTGGTGCGCCAGCAGGCGGGAAAAGTCGCGATTCAGCGCGGGCCGCTGGTCTATTGTCTGGAGGAAGCCGATAACGGCACCGGGTTGCATAACCTGACCCTGCCCGCTGACAGCGACTTTAAGGTCTTTGAAGGCAAAGGCATTTTTGCCCACAAGATGCTGATTCAGGCCGAGGGTAACCGCCGACAGGTGGCCGAGACCGGGCATCAGCCGCTGTGGCAGTACGATCGCGCCCCAACTCTGCAGCAGTCGCAGACCCTGACCTTTATCCCGTGGTTTAGCTGGGCAAACCGCGGTGAAGGGGAGATGCGGATCTGGATCGATGAGGCGAAAGCCTAAAAAGGATACCGGGCGACGCTGGACATACCCCCGCCATTCAGGCCAGGTATGGGCAGCGCCGCCCGGGTTAACAGAGGCGGCCCTCGTCCCTGAGGACCTCTTTTTTAGTGGCTCAGAATGTCCAGGAGAGACCGGTCATCAGCGCGAAGCTGTCGTCACGGTCGATCATCGGGCTGTTCTTCACTTCGTCAGGCAGCACGGTATAGACCGCGCTGGCGTTGAGGTACAGGTTCTGTGTCAGCTGATACTTTGCCGCCACGCCCACGTAAGGGGTGACGCTTTCGTCTGCGCTGTACTGCCGCAGGCCGCTGCGGCGGGACTCCTGAGCCGACACGCCATAGTAATAATCGTTGAAGCTTGCATCGTAGAAGAGCACGCCCACCGACGGGGTCAGGGTCAGGCGTTCCATACGGATGGGACGGAAGTAAGACAGCTCACCCGCCACGCCACCGCTCTCATCCATTGCATCAGCGGCAACGGCAAATTTCAGGCTACCCCAGCTTTCGTGGCGGTAGTATGCGCCCCCGAGCATGGCTGACGATTTACGCTCGTCCAGCTGGCTCATGGCCGCGTCGTCATTGTCTTCCGGGTCAAAATGCAGCGGCATCCAGGAGGCCGTCAGGCTGAATTCGTTTTTTGCATCTTTCCACACCACCCACCCGGCGGTGGTCTGACGCACATAGAAATGCTCACCTTCGTAGCTAATTAACGGAACAGCAGAAACATTCTCGTTATAACCTTTGTACGGTGATTCATTAAACACGGCACCCGCGCCAACTGAAAAGTCCCCGGCCATTGCGGAAGTCGCCGTAAATAACGCGGCGGCGATGAGTACATTCTTTTTAAACGTCATTATTTTTGCAATCCATTAAATGTCATACGACCCGGCGCATAATAATGGTTACAAAATTCGCAATGCAACGCGGTTATTTGTATAATATTATATATAAAATCATATAGATGAGCGTGCGCAATGAACAAGCTGCAAATTAAACCGCGTGAATTAAAAATTGTTTCCGTCATTGCCGCCACGCACAGCATTGGTGATGCCGCCGCCCTGCTGGGGATGGCGCAGGCGAATGTAAGCAAATATCTGTCTGATTTTGAAACGCGCGTTGGCCTGAAGGTCTTTGAGCGTACCACCCGCCATCTGGCGTTGACGCAGTTTGGCGAAGCGTTGCTACCTTATATCAACGCCTCGCTGGAGAAAAATAGCCAACTGATTAATTTCATTGGCGATTACAAGCATGAAAAGCGCGGAAAAGTCACGATTTATGGCCCAACGGGGATCATCACCTATCTGGCCCGCCAGGTGGTGCATAAAATAGACGACATCGGCGAGATCAGTATTAGTTTGAAAACCTATAATCTGACTGCCAATGAATTTTTCGAAGGGGTCACATTCCCCGACGATTGCGATATTTTAATTACTTATGCGCAGCCAAAAGATGAAAGTCTGGTCGCCAGCACCTTAACAAAATATTCTGTTACGGCGTTTGCCTCGCCGGAATATATTAATAAGCACCCGATTAGTCACCCGGATGATTTAATAAATCACTCCTGTATTCTTATCGACTCGATGATCATCGACGATGCCAATATCTGGCGTTTTCGTTCACACAACGGGGAGCAGATTCTGGATTATAAAGTCTCAGGGAATTATATCTGCGACAACACCCAGACGGCGCTGGAGTTGGCCCGTAATCATCTGGGGATCGTCTTTGCCCCGAAAGAGAGCCTGCAAAAAGAGATTAACCAGGGCGCGCTGGTCCCCTGCTTTTCCCATCAGGAAGAGTGGTGGCTGGATCTGGTGGCGATTTTCCGTAAACGGGAGTATCAGCCGTGGCGCGTACAGTTTGTCCTTGATGGGGTGCTGAATCATCTGCGCAGTCAAATTGAGCAGGCCACCCTCGGGCGACCTGCTCCGGGCGATTAGAACAGGCCGAGCGGTTTGTCGGAGTAGCTCACCAGCAGGCATTTGGTCTGCTGATAGTGGTTGAGCATCATCTTGTGGGTTTCACGCCCGATGCCCGACTGCTTGTAGCCGCCAAACGCGGCATGCGCTGGATAGGCATGATAGCAGTTGGTCCACACGCGCCCCGCCTGGATCCCGCGTCCCATCTTGTACGCCAGATTGCCGTTGCGGCTCCAGACGCCCGCCCCCAGCCCATACTGCGTGTCGTTCGCCAGCTCCAGCGCCTCTTCCATGGTTTTGAAGGTGGTCACCGCCAGCACCGGGCCGAAAATCTCCTCCTGGAAGACGCGCATGTTGTTTTTACCCGACAGGATAGTCGGCTCGAGGTAGTACCCCTCTTTTAGCTCCCCGTCCAGCCGCTTACGCCGCCCGCCGGTTAAGATTTCTGCCCCCTCTTTCTTACCGATATCGATATAGTTGAGGATAGTCTCCAGCTGGCCGTGCGATACCTGGGCGCCCATCTGGGTGACGCTGTCCAGCGGATTGCCGCTGCGGATGGACTCCACGCGGCGGATTGCGCGCTCCATAAAGCGTTCGTAGATGGACTCCTGCACCAGCGCGCGGCTTGGACAGGTACAGACTTCGCCCTGGTTAAAGGCAAAGAGGGCAAACCCTTCCAGCGCTTTATCGAAGAAAGCGTCCTCTTCATCCATCACATCGGCAAAGAAGATGTTCGGCGATTTGCCGCCCAACTCCAGCGTTACCGGAATGATGTTCTGGGTGGCGTACTGCATGATCTGCTGGCCCACTTCGGTGGAGCCGGTAAACGCCACTTTGGCGATCCGTTTTGAGGTCGCCAGATATTCGCCGATTTCACCCCCGGCACCGTTCACCACGTTCACCACTCCCGGCGGGAGCAGATCGCCCACCACTTCCATCAGCAGCAGCACCGACAGTGGGGTTAAGCGCGCCGGTTTGAGCACCACACAGTTACCGGCGGCCAGCGCGGGGGCCATTTTCCAGGCGGCCATCAGCAGCGGGAAGTTCCATGGAATAATCTGCCCGACCACGCCCAGTGGCTCCTGGAAGTGATACGCCACGGTGTCGTTATCCACTTCACTGATGCCGCCTTCCTGGGCACGAATGCACGAGGCAAAATAGCGGAAATGGTCAATTGCCAGCGGCACGTCCGCCGCCATCGTCTCGCGGATCGGCTTCCCGTTGTCCCAGGTCTCTGCCGTCGCCAGCAGCTCCAGGTTCTGCTCCATCCGATCGGCGATTTTAAACAGGATTGCCGCGCGATCCTGCACCGAGGTGTGCGCCCATTTCTCTTTGATCTTGTGGGCGGCATCCAGCGCCAGGTCAATATCGCGGGTCCCGGAGCTGGCAATCTCGCACAGCGGCAGGCCGGTCACCGGGGTTAAATTCTGGTAATAGTCGCCGTCGACGGGGGCTACCCAATCGCCGCCGATAAAGTTGTCATAACGGGCTTTTAGCTTGAGGGGAAAACCATATTCGCCGGGCAGGATACGTGCTGATGGAGGGTTATTCGTCATGACTGTCTCCTTGCGTGTGTGTCCTACAAGGGTAGACCGGGGCGGTGAAAATTCAGCCAGTTGTCCTCGGCTTTGCGAGCCTCTTCACGCATTACCTTACTTTACGTTTCGTTTTCCGCCCTGAGCCATACTTAAAGCGCACAAACCGGGGAGGTAAGGATAAATGCGGCTTTTTATCGGCTTTGACGTGGGTGGAACCCACATTAAACATGGCGTGATTGACGAAGACGGCAACGAACTGACCACCGATCAATTTGATACGCCGGACGATGAAGATACTTTCAAACAGCAGTGGCGCGAGGTGGTGGAAGCGTATCAGCAGGAGCATGAGATTGCGGCGATCGGAGTGAGCATCCCGGGCCACATCAATACCCATACCGGCGACGCGGCCAGGGCCGGGGCGCTGGAGTACCTTGATAACGTCAATCTGTACGCGCTGTTCTCTGAGCTGACCGACCTGCCCACTGTTGTCGATAATGACGCCAGTTGCGCCGCGCTGGGCGAACGCTGGTGCGGTGCAGGGCGCGAGTACGAGAATTTTGTCTGTATCACGGTCGGTACCGGGATCGGCGGCGGTATCGTGGTCGAGGGCGATCTCTGGCGCGGTGCACATCACCGGGCCGGGGAGTTCGGGGTCATCCCGGTCGGCAACAACGGCGAAGGGATGCACGTCGTCGCCTCGGCCAAAGGGCTGATGGAGGCCTGCCGTCGGGCGCTGGCGGTCTCAGAAGAGGAGATGCCGACAGGCGAAGAGCTGTTTGTGCGCATGGAGAACGATCTGCACCTGCGCGAAGCCGTCGAACAGTGGGCGCTGTTTCTTGCCCGCGGAATCTACAGCGTGATCTCGATGTTCGACCCGCAGGTGGTGTTGATTGGCGGCGGCATCAGTGAGCAGGAGAAAATCTATCGCCTGCTCGATAAGCATCTGCAAACCTTCGAGGAGTGGGACGCGCTGCAGGTGCCCATCCTGCCCTGTCAGCTGGGTAACCAGGCGGGCAGGTTGGGCGCAGTCTGGCTGGCGAAGCAAAAACTTGCCCGGGAAAAAGCCTAGTCCCCGGCAAACAGCAGCGCGTCGCGCAGCAGGTGATCGTTACCCCGGCGACGGGTAAAGCCGATGCGGTTGAAATACTCGAGGATCTGTATCGCCAGCTTGCGCCCGACGTTGAGACGGTCGCGAAAGTCTGCCGCACAGGTCGAGCCACGCTCCTGATCCAGCGCACGGATCAGGTTGGCAAAAATCACGATCCGATCGTTACGGTAATAGCGATCCTTGACGATCGCGGTAATCAGCCCCTGCTGCGCTGCATGGCGCAGCACCTGCCGCATCGTGCCTTCTTCAGTCGCGGTTTCGCGCGCTAAATCCCGCACCCACCACGGCTCGTCGCCAAACAGCGGCTCGGCCTGTTGCCAGATGGCCTGCTGCTCCGGGGTAAAGCCCGCCTTGTGATTCGGCAGGTGCAGCCAGCCGTGATAGCTGCGCAGGTCGCCGCTCTCCCGCATCCGCTCGATCAGCCTCAGCACCAGGGCTTCATCTTCCATTGGCAGCGCCATGCGCCGTAGGCGCTCACGCCCCGGGCCCGGCTCATCCTGATGCTGCTGATGATAGGTCGCCAGGGTGTCGAGAATTTTACGCTGCCAGCGGGCGGCAACGTCCATATTCAGCAGGCTCGTTCCGGCCTGGATAAACGACGGCTGCTGCGTCAGGGCCCGCAGCCCTTCCCCGTTCAGCTGGCGTGCCCAGCCGAACGCATCCAGATCCACCGCCCCGCGCTCCAGGTGCGCCAGCAGCGCCTCCCGGTCATCGCCCGCCTGTGCCAGCGTGGCCAGCCAGTGCAGGTATTCCGGTTTACGCTTGCCGCGGCGTGGCGGATTGAGCGTCACCACCCGCGCCCCGGCCAGGGTGATCCGCGCAGAGATATCGCGCAGCACCAGCCGGTCGTTATCGGCCAGCCACAGCGGGGCGTCAAAGACCAGCTCCGCCAGCGCGCCCTCCAGCAGCGAGACGCGGCCGGTGACATGGCTGGCCGCATGGTGAATATGCAGCGGCTGCCACTGGGTCAGCGGCACATCGCCCTGCAGAGCGACAATCAGGCGCGTGGCCGGTTCCGGGGGGGCGTCGGACAGCAGCCAGTCGCCGCGGTTCAGCTGCGCTTTTTCGGTATCGCCCACCAGATTCAGGGCAATACGCTGGCCGGCCTGCGCCTGGTCGACAGGCTGATTCTGGGCGTGCAGCCCGCGAATTCGCACCGGTTTGTTAACCCCGGTGAGCCACAGGCTATCGCCAATGCGCACTTCGCCTGACCGCGCCGTGCCGGTCACCACCAGCCCGGCCCCTTTAACGGTAAACGCCCGGTCGATCGCCAGACGAAAGCGTTGGTGATCGGCGTGGGCGCGGGCAGGCAACTGCTGCAGATGGTCGCGTAACGCGTCGATTCCGCGCCCTTCGGTGGCGACGGTGACAAACAGGTCGGCATCGGCAAAGCCGTATTCCCGCAGGGTAGCCTGCACCTGCTCGCGCACCGCCTCTACCTGCGCCTCGTCGACGCGGTCGGCCTTGGTCAACGCCACCGTCAGCTGTGGATTGCCGGTCAGCTGGAGGATCTGCAGATGTTCACGCGTCTGCGCCATCACTCCGTCATCACAGGCCACCACCAGCAGGGCGTGATCGATGCCGCCCACGCCCGCCAGCATGTTGGACAGAAATTTTTCGTGTCCGGGGACATCGATAAACCCCAGCACCCGGCCATCCGGCTGGGGCCAGTAGGCATAACCGAGATCGATGGTCATGCCGCGTTTTTTCTCTTCCGGCAGACGGTCGGCATTCACGCCAGTGATCGCCTGCAGCAGTGTCGTTTTGCCGTGGTCAACGTGCCCGGCAGTGGCAATAATCATTTCAGCAACATCTCCAGAAACTGTGCTTCATCTTCAAGACAGCGTAAGTCCAGCCACAGACGTCCGTCTTTTATCCGTCCGAGCACCGGTACAGGCAGCGTTCGCCAGCGCAGGGCCAGCGCCTCCAGCTGACTGCCGCGCCCGTCGCGCGGGGTGAAGGTCAACGCCGCGCCGGGCAGTCGATCCACCGGCAGCGAGCCGCTTCCCGGCTGCGACAGACAGGCTTCAACCCGCACCTCAAAGTCCGGGTAATGCGGCGCCACCTGCACCAACAGCCGTTCGCCCTGAAGCTGGATGTCAGCAGCCTCGCGGCTCAGCAGGCGCAGGGTCGGTAATTTTTCGGCTAACGTCTGTGGATGGAGGTAGAGCCGCAAGGTGGCGTCCAGCGCGGCGAGGGTCATTTTATCCGCGCGCAGGGTGCGTTTCAGCGGGTGCTGCTGCAATCTGGCAATAAGATCGCGTTTGCCGACGATAATCCCGGCCTGCGGCCCGCCCAGTAATTTATCGCCCGAGAAGCTCACCAGGCTAACCCCGGCGGCAATCAGCGCCTGCGGCATCGGCTCTTTCGGTAAGCCGTACTGGCTAAGATCGACCAGCGAACCGCTGCCCAGATCGGCAATCACCGGGACATTCATCGCCTGGCCAATCTGCGCCAGTTCGGCCTCATCGACCGCATGGGTAAACCCTTCAATCTGGTAATTGCTGGTATGCACTTTCATCAGCAGGGCGGTGTTTTCATTGATGGCCGCCTGATAATCCCTGGCATGGGTGCGGTTGGTGGTGCCCACTTCATGCAGCCTGCACCCGGCCTGGGTCATCACATCCGGGATGCGAAACGCGCCGCCAATCTCAACCAGCTCTCCCCGGGAGACCACCACTTCCTTCCCGTTCGCCGTGGCGGCCAGCATCAGCAGCACCGCCGCCGCGTTGTTATTCACAATGCAGGCATCTTCCGCGCCGGTAAGCTGACACAGCATCGCCGCCAGGGCACGATCGCGGTGACCGCGCCCGGCGCCGTCGAGATCGTATTCCAGCGTCACCGGTGCGCGCATCGCCTGGGTGACCGCCTCCACCGCCTCTTCTGCCAGCAGCGCCCGCCCCAGATTGGTATGCAGCACCGTGCCCGTCAGGTTAATCACCGGCCGCAGGCCCTGCGGCGCCCCCGCTGTCAGACGTTTTTCCGCTTCCTGTGCCCAGTCATCGCACCATGCCGGCAGGCCGTTTTGTGTGCGGATATGGGCGCGCGCCTCATCCTGCAGCAGGCGTAGGGTATCGACGGTCCGGGTATGACCAAACTGTTCAACAATCGGGATGATGTGGGCGTGGCGAAGCAGACGATCGGTCGCGGGAAGTTGGCTGTAGAGCGTGTTCTGAGTAGTCATGAAAGCGCCTGACGGTTGGGGGTCAATGTCAGGCGTAATTGTACCGCGTCCTTCGGGGAAGTGTTATCGACGACATCAAGCCTTTGGCGGTTCGGTGCGGGCAAAACTTTCGCGCTGGAACAGGGTTTCGGCCAGCTTGACCAGTAAAGGACGATCGACGCACCAGCCTGGCGACACGCGGCGGAAGTTAAGGTAGCCGATGGCGCAGGCAATGGCGATGGTCGCCAGGTTGACGCTATCGGTGGCGAGTGTACCGTCGCGGATCAACTGTTCGCACCGGTCCAGGCTGCGGCTGATTTTCTCGCGCTGGCGCAGCAGTTCTGTTTCTGACTGCTGTGCCGCCGGGCGGGCCTGTTCGCGTACCGAAGTGAGGGCGGCATCCATGATCCCGTCCGCCAGCGCTTCCGTCTGGCGAACAATCAACGCTGCTTTGCCGTCACGCGGCACCATCGCCGGGGCAATGTCCAGCAGCTCGATATAGCTGGCAATGATCGGGGAGTCGAACCAGTATTCGCCGTCATCGGTGACCAGCGCCGGAACTTTGCCCAGCGGGTTGTACTGCGCCACGCCGTTTTCGGCCTGGTAAGGTTGTTCATTAACAAATTCAAAGGTGATGCCTTTCTCCAGCAGGAGAACGGAGATTTTACGCACGAAGGGACTGGTATAACTGCCGATAAGTTTCATTGCCTGCTCCTTTACGCCAACAAAAAAGTAAGTATGGCCCAGGCAATAAAAAAAGGCAGGCCATGCGTCGCGCATGCCTGCCTGAGAAAGGATTAATGATCGAGATAGAGGTAGTGCATCCAGCTGGTCATGCGCAGCAGCACTTTACGCATCACCGACACGTGCGAGAAGTGGTCTGAGTACACCGCCACCTGGGCATAGATACCGTCAGGCAGCGCGTCGACATCGGCATTTGGCTCCAGCTCGATGGTGCCAAGCACACCATCAGTACCCGGAATCACCGTTAACGACTGCAGTGCACCCTGAGCCTGATAAGAACCGCCGGGTACCACAGGCAGGATGCCAGTAAGCTTACCGGAGAAGACCTGGCCTGGCAGGGCATTGAACACCACTTCCGCTTCATCGCCCGGTTTCAGACGCAGTAACGAGTTCTGGCGGAACTGGGCCACGATCTGCCGTTTCTGCTCAGGAATGAACACCATCACCGGACGCAGCGGCAGAGCGGCAGCATAAGTCCCCGGGCGAATCAGCACCTGAGTGATGTAGCCGTTGCTTGGCGCACGCACTATCGTCTGATCGAGGTTATAGGTCGCTTCCGCCAGCTGGGCGCGCAGGGAGGCAATCTGCGACTGCTCCCCATTAGACATGCTGTCTAACTGGCTCTGGATCTGGGTCTGCTCAGCAATCGACCCTTTTACCATCGCATCCTGCGCCAGATAATTCTGTCGGGCGTTATCAATATCGCTTTCAGAGAACGGATTCACCTTCGCCTGACTACCCTTTATATAACGCTGGTAGTCTTTAAACAGTCGGTCGCGCTCGGCGGACACCCGCGTGGTGTTGGCCTGTGCTTCAGACAACTGGGCTTTCAGAACATCAATGTTATGCGTTGCCGTTACCAGATCGGCCTTCAGGCGGTCTACTCGCGCCTGGTACCTGCCCGGATCGAGTTTAAATAACACTTCGCCTTTTTTAATGAGCTGATTATTTTTATCCGTGACTTCGCTCACGACGCCCGTGACCTGCGGCGTAATCGGAATAGAAATAACCGCTTTCTGCGCCGTAAAGGTATACGGGTGGTTATAGTTCATTAATAAAATAAGACCGGCAACAATGAAAATACCCCCCAGTGATGCTGTCGCCAGCGTCCACTGGTTTACCGGAATGCGAAATATTTTAAATATGGCCCACGCAAAGGCGACATAGGTCAATATAATCAACAGATCCATGATTATTGCTCCGACGTGTTCTTAACGGCTGCGGCTTGCACCACGGCCAGTTTTTGTTCCAGCTCAGCTACGCGCTTTGCCAGCGCATCAACGTCGGGATTACGTTCTGGCGGTTGCATATGGTTTTGCATCCCCCAGCCGCGCTCTGGTTGATAGAGCGTTGCCCAAATCCACAGAAATGGCCAAATGGCGTGGAGCGTAAACAGGCTAATCCACCCGGCAGTATGGATAGCATCGGCATGCGGATGGTTGCGTTTTTTTGCCATGTTATAAGGAATGTCATGAATGGCGATGATTCCATAAAAAAGAACCAGGAATACAAACACCAACACTCCCAGCGCAAAATAGTTGAGAAACATATTTGCCTCACTGAATAAATCGTAAACTCATTAAAACAATTAAATGGTAAGCAACCACATTAATTCACTGTTAAGTAAACAGAATGAAATTCTTATCACAAATTGGCCGGGGAGTATGGTTTTTTATTCTATCTCCATGCAAGTTTAGAAGCGTGACAAAATATATCCTGAAGAATAATAGAGTTAACTTTACAGTAAGAGCTTAATCTAGCTTGGAACTTTTCGCCACACCACATTGCAGGTGAGTATTTTTAGCTTTTCGTGTTGCATGCTTACATCCTGGCGTCTAGCGCCACAGCAGAGTTTGCCGCCGATCACATCCGGAGAAATCCGACTAAAAATACTTTGTGAAATTGATCACATTTCAGAAACAAACACACGCAATCATAATGTGATCCACTTCACACCAATGGGCTAATTTCGCTTATTTTATGATCGTAAATTTTTTACAGACCGCTGTTTTGTGACTCAGATCACCCCGCCATACCCCATACACATTGCATTTACGTGATTGAGATCACACAAAATTTCACTGTCTGGACAGTTAGATAATTAAGTGCCAGATTTCACGTTATCAGAACAGGGCTCGGCTACCTCTGCCGCCGCGCATTAACAATAAACCTCGGGCTCAAGCCTAAGCGTAAACAGAAGAAGGGGTGTTTTATGTCATCCGATTTCAAGATCAAAGTACAAAGCTTTGGTCGTTTCCTCAGCAACATGGTGATGCCAAATATCGGCGCGTTTATCGCGTGGGGTATCATCACTGCATTGTTCATTCCGACAGGGTGGTTGCCGAACGAAACGCTGGCAAAACTTGTTGGCCCAATGATTACCTATCTGTTGCCGCTGCTCATCGGTTATACCGGTGGTCGTCTGGTTGGCGGTGACCGCGGCGGTGTGGTCGGTGCAATCACCACCATGGGCGTGATCGTCGGTGCGGATATGCCGATGTTCCTCGGCGCAATGATTGCCGGTCCGCTGGGCGGCTGGGCAATTAAGAAATTCGACGTCTGGGTTGATGGCAAAATCAAATCCGGCTTCGAAATGCTGGTAAACAACTTCTCCGCTGGCATCATCGGGATGATCCTGGCGATTCTGGCGTTCCTCGGCATTGGTCCGGCAGTTGAAGTGCTCTCCAAAATTCTGGCGGCGGGCGTTAACTTCATGGTTGCCCACGACATGCTGCCGCTGGCGTCCATCTTTGTTGAACCGGCGAAAATCCTGTTCCTCAACAACGCCATCAACCACGGTATCTTCTCGCCGCTGGGTATTCAGCAGTCACACGACCTCGGCAAGTCTATCTTCTTCCTGATTGAAGCGAACCCGGGTCCAGGTATGGGCGTGCTGCTGGCGTACATGTTCTTTGGTCGCGGCAGTGCCAGGCAGTCTGCTGGCGGTGCGGCAATCATCCACTTCCTGGGCGGTATCCACGAAATTTACTTCCCTTACGTGCTGATGAACCCGCGTCTGATCCTCGCCGTAATCCTCGGCGGTATGACCGGCGTGTTCACCCTGAGCGTGATGGGTGGCGGTCTGGTCTCTCCTGCATCTCCAGGTTCTATCCTGGCGGTACTGGCGATGACCCCGAAAGGTGCTTACTTCGCGAACATCGCGGCAATCTGCGCGGCAATGGCCGTCTCCTTCGTGGTCTCGGCTATCCTGCTGAAAACCAGCAAAGTGAAAGAAGAAGACGATATCGAAGCGGCGACCCGTCGTATGCAGGATATGAAATCCGAGTCTAAAGGTGCTGTAGCTGCAACGCCGCTGGCTGCGGGTAGCGTCTCTAACGACCTGAGCCACGTGCGTAAAATCATCGTTGCCTGCGACGCCGGTATGGGTTCCAGCGCTATGGGTGCAGGCGTGCTGCGTAAGAAAGTCGCGGATGCGGGTCTGAGCAATATCTCTGTGACCAACAGCGCGATTAACAGCCTGCCGCCGGATGTTGACCTGGTGATCACTCACCGCGACCTGACCGAACGTGCGATGCGCCAGGTGCCACAGGCCCAGCACATTTCGCTGACCAACTTCCTCGACAGCGGTCTGTACTCCAGCCTGACCGAGCGTCTGGTTGCCGCGCAGCGTCACGAAGATAACGAAGTGAAAGTGCGTAGCAGCCTGCAGGACAGCTTCGACGAGAGCAACAGCCACCTGTTTAAACTGGGTGCGGAGAACATCTTCCTTGGCCGCACCGCGAGCCACAAAGAAGAAGCGATTCGCTTTGCCGGCGAGCAGCTGGTGAAAGGCGGCTACGTTGAGCCAGAGTACGTTGCCGCGATGCTGGAACGTGAAAAACTGACCCCAACGTATCTGGGCGAATCCATCGCAGTGCCGCACGGTACGGTTGACGCGAAAGATCGCGTGCTGAAAACCGGCGTGGTGTTCTGCCAGTATCCAGCCGGTGTACGCTTCGGTGAAGAAGAAGACGACATCGCCCGCCTGGTGATTGGTATCGCCGCTCGCAACAATGAGCATATCCAGGTGATCACCAGCCTGACCAACGCGCTGGACGATGAAACCGTCATTGAGCGCCTGGCCAACACCACCAGCGTTGAAGAAGTGCTGGCGCTGCTGAACAAGTAAGTTCCCCACTATCCCCTCTCCCACTGGGAGAGGGTTAGGGTGAGGGAAAAGCCTCACCCCAGCCCTCTCGGGTAAAAACATTGATGAAGGTGAATACGATGAAAGCATTACATTTTGGCGCAGGTAACATTGGCCGCGGTTTTATCGGCAAACTGCTGGCAGACGCGGGCATTACCCTGACTTTCGCCGATGTGAATCAGACGGTCCTGGATGCCCTGAATGCCCGTCATAGCTATCAGGTGCATGTGGTCGGTGAAAACGAGCAGATTGACACCGTGACCGGTGTTAGCGCGGTCAGCAGCATCGGTGACGAGGTTATCGACCTGATTGCCGAGGTGGACCTGGTGACCACCGCCGTCGGGCCGGTAGTGCTGGAGCGCATCGCCCCGGCCGTGGCGAAAGGGCTGGCAAAACGTAAAGCCCAGGGTAACGACGCCCCGCTCAACATCATCGCCTGTGAGAACATGGTGCGTGGTACCACCCAGCTGAAAGGTCACGTGCTGGCTGCGGTCGCTGATGAAGACAAAGCCTGGGTTGAAGCACACGTCGGCTTTGTAGATTCCGCCGTTGACCGTATCGTTCCGCCATCGGCCTCAGCGACCAACGACCCGCTGGAAGTGACCGTTGAAACCTTCAGCGAGTGGATTGTCGACAAAACCCAGTTCAAAGGCGCGCTGCCTGAGATCCCGGGTATGGAATTAACGGACAACCTGATGGCATTTGTCGAGCGTAAGCTCTTCACGCTGAACACCGGGCATGCTATAACCGCCTACCTCGGAAAATTAGCCGGTCATCAGACCATTCGCGACGCGATCCTCGATGAGAAAATTCGCGCGGTGGTTAAAGGTGCAATGGACGAGAGCGGCGCGGTTCTGATTAAACGCTACGGTTTTGATGCCGATAAGCATGCGGCATATATTCAGAAAATCCTCGGTCGTTTTGAAAACCCGTATCTGAAAGATGACGTTGAGCGCGTGGGCCGTCAGCCGCTGCGTAAGCTGAGTGCGGGTGACCGTCTGATCAAACCGCTGCTCGGTACCCTGGAGTACGGCCTGCCACACGCTAACCTGGTCACCGGTATCGCCGCCGCCATGCATTACCGCAGCGAAGAAGATCCGCAGGCGCAGGAGCTGGCACAATTAATTGACGAGAATGGCCCACAGGCTGCGCTGGCGCAGGTATCCACGCTGGATGCCAACAGCGAAGTCGTGGTGGAGGCCGTTAACGTTTACAACGCAACTAAATAATGCAGGACCGGGCGCCGGTCATCCTGCGCCCGGATGATAGATTGTCAGATATGCAGGCAACAATGGAACAAACCCAGGCCTTTGAAAACCGTGTGCTGGAGCGTCTGAATGCTGGCAAAACCGTTCGAAGTTTCCTGATATCCGCCGTCGAGTTGTTAACCGAGGCGGTGAATATTCTGGTGCTTCAGGTGTTTCGCAAAGACGACTACGCGGTGAAATACGCAGTTGAACCGTTACTCGACGGCGACGGCCCCTTGGGCGATTTATCCGTGCGTCTGAAGCTGATCTATGGCCTGGGCGTCATCAGCCGTCACGAGTATGAAGATGCCGAGCTTCTGATGGCGCTGCGCGAAGAGCTGAATCACGACGGCAGCGAGTATGCGTTCACCGACGACGAAATCCTCGGCCCGCTTGGCGAGCTGCACTGCGTCACCGCACTGCCCCCGACGCCGCATTTTGATACCAGCGACCCGGAGCTGTACGCGATGCAGAAGCAGCGTTATCAGCAGATTGTCCGCTCCACCATGGTCCTTTCCCTGACTGAGCTGATTTCCCGAATCAGCTTAAAAAAAGCGTTTCAGAAGTAAGCCTGCGCACATTGGTGTATCCTTCCCTGTAATCTCCCCCGAATTTAGAGCTATATGTGATGAAAGAAGTCGAAAAGAACGAAATTAAACGCCTGAGCGACCGCCTGGATCTGATCCGCCACCAGCAGGCAAGCCTTTCGCTGGTTGATGCCGCCGAGAAATACGCCGAGCTGGAAAAAGAGAAAGCGACGCTGGAAACCGAAATCGAGCGCCTGCGCGGCGTGAAAGACCAGAAGCTGAGCAAAGAAGCGCAGAAGCTGGCAAACCTGCCTTTCCGTCGGGCGATCACCAAGAAAGAACAGGCCGACATGGGCAAGCTGAAGAAAAGCGTGCGCGGGCTGGTGGTTGTTCACCCGATGACCGAGCTGGGCCGTGAAATGGGCCTGAAAGAGATGACGGGTTTTAGCAAGACTGAGTTCTGATTTCCCCGCATTTTTCCCCTCTCCCCCTGCGGAGAGGGGATGACTCTCCTCCCCTCAAATTGGCCCAACCAATTCCGCAACCAACCCTCCTCTGGTTCACACTTCCATAATCTTTGCTCACAAACTCATTGCCGATTAATAACATTTGGTTAACCATTTGTTGTCATTAACCCTACATCACACTATTGGCAGGACCACTTTTACACTTATTGTGACGCCGAGATGAGCACAGACTCACCGCGCCGCAGCGGGTGTGGTCCTCAGGAGACCTGCAATGAGCCTCTGGCAACAAAACTACGATCCGGCAGGAAATATCTGGCTGTCGAGCCTGATAGCATCGCTACCTATTCTGTTCTTCTTCTTCGCGCTGATTAAACTCAAGCTGAAGGGGTACCTCGCCGCTACGTATACCGTAGCTATCGCCCTGATGGTGGCGCTGTTCTTCTACAAAATGCCGGTCGACCGTGCGTTAGCCTCCGTGGTGTATGGCTTCTTCTACGGACTGTGGCCGATTGCGTGGATCATCATCGCGGCGGTTTTTGTCTACAAAATCTCGGTGAAGACCGGGCAGTTCGACATTATTCGCTCGTCAATCCTCTCCATAACGCCGGACCAGCGCCTGCAGATGCTGATCGTCGGCTTCTGTTTTGGTGCATTCCTCGAAGGGGCGGCAGGCTTTGGCGCACCGGTGGCGATTACCGCCGCGCTGTTGGTCGGGCTGGGCTTTAACCCGCTGTATGCCGCCGGCCTGTGTCTGATCGTCAATACCGCGCCGGTTGCCTTTGGCGCGATGGGTATTCCGATTCTGGTGGCCGGACAGGTCACCGGGCTGGACAGCTTCGAAATCGGCCAGATGGTAGGCCGCCAGCTGCCGTTCCTGACCATCATCGTGCTGTTCTGGATCATGGCGATTATGGACGGCTGGCGCGGTGTGAAAGAGACCTGGCCTGCAGTAATGGTGGCGGGCGGCTCTTTCGCGATTGCCCAGTACCTGAGCTCCAACTTCCTCGGCCCGGAACTGCCAGACATTATCTCCTCACTGGTGTCGCTGGTCTGTCTGACCCTGTTCCTGAAGCGCTGGCAGCCGGTACGAACCTTCCGCTTTGGCGATATGGGCGCGTCGCAGGTTGATATGACCCTGGCACGCACCCGCTACACGCCGGGCCAGATTGTCCGCGCCTGGTCGCCATTCCTGTTCCTGACCGCCACGGTGACGCTGTGGAGCGTACCGCCGTTTAAAGCCCTGTTTGCCCCGAATGGCGCGCTGTACGACATGGTGGTGAACATTTCCGTGCCGTTCCTCGACAAAATGGTGGCCCGCATGCCGCCGGTCGTGCATGACGCTACGCCGTATGCTGCGGTCTACAAGTTCGACTGGTTCTCCGCGACCGGCACGGCGATCCTGTTTGCCGCTATTCTTTCTATCGTATGGCTACGGATGAAGCCAGCCGCGGCAATACAGACCTTCGCCAGTACCCTGAAAGAGCTGGCGCTGCCGATTTACTCCATCGGGATGGTGCTGGCCTTCGCATTTATCTCTAACTACTCCGGACTGTCGTCGACGCTGGCACTGGCGCTGGCGCATACCGGCTCCGCGTTCACCTTCTTCTCGCCGTTCCTCGGCTGGCTGGGGGTGTTCCTGACCGGATCGGATACTTCATCTAACGCACTGTTTGCTGCCCTGCAGGCGACCGCTGCCCAGCAGATCGGCGTCTCGGACGTGCTGCTGGTTGCGGCCAACACCACGGGCGGCGTCACCGGGAAGATGATCTCTCCGCAGTCCATCGCCATCGCCTGTGCGGCGGTAGGCCTGGTGGGTAAAGAGTCGGACCTGTTCCGCTTTACCGTGAAGCACAGCCTGATATTCACCTGCATGGTGGGGGTGATCACCACCCTGCAGGCCTATGTCTTAACCTGGATGATCCCATGATAGTCATGCCCAGACGCCTGTCCGACGAGATTGCCTCTCGCGTGCGGGCGCTGATTGAAGAACAGCAGCTGGAGGCGGGCATGAAGTTGCCCGCCGAGCGCCAGCTTGCCAGCCAGCTTGGCGTGTCGCGCAACTCGCTGCGCGAAGCGCTGGCGACGCTGGTCAGCGAAGGGGTGCTGCTGAGCCGTCGCGGCGGCGGAACCTTTGTACGCTGGCAGCATGAAGACTGGTCCGGGCAGAACATCGTTCAGCCGTTAAAAACGTTAATGGAGAACGACCCGGACTACAGTTTCGATATCCTCGAAGCCCGTCACGCCATCGAAACCAGCACCGCCTGGCATGCCGCAATGCGCGCCACGCCGGCTGATAAAGAGAAGCTGAAGGCCTGCTTTGAGGCAACCCACAGCAGCGATCCGGATATCGCCTCGCAGGCGGATGTGCGTTTCCATCTGGCGATTGCCGAAGCCTCGCATAACGTTGTGCTTCTGCAGACCATGCGTGGCTTTTTCGACCTGCTGCAATCCTCCGTGAAGCAGAGCCGTCAGCGCATGTATCTGGTCCCACCCGTTTTTGCAAAGCTTACCGAACAGCACGAGGCGGTGCTTAACGCCATTCTTGTTGGCGATGCCGAAGCCGCGCGCACTGCGATGATGGCGCATCTGGGCTTCGTCCACACCACCATTAAACGATTCGATGAAGATCAGGCTCGTCAGGCGCGCATTACCCGTCTGCCCGGCGAGTCCGCCGATCCCAGGGAGAACAAAGCATGATTATTTCCGCAGCCAGTGACTACCGCGCCGCGGCGCAGCGCATCCTGCCACCGTTCCTGTTCCACTACATTGATGGCGGGGCCTACTCTGAATACACGCTGCGTCGCAATGTGGAAGACTTATCGCAAGTCGCCCTGCGCCAGCGCGTGCTGAAGAATATGTCTGACCTGAGCCTCGACACGACGCTCTTCAACGAAAAACTGTCGATGCCGGTGGCCCTCGCCCCGGTCGGACTGTGCGGCATGTATGCCCGTCGCGGCGAAGTGCAGGCCGCCGCCGCCGCCGATGCAAAAGGGATCCCCTTTACGCTCTCGACCGTCTCGGTCTGTCCGATTGAAGAAGTCGCCCCAACCATCAAGCGCCCGATGTGGTTCCAGCTGTACGTCCTGCGCGACCGCGGGTTTATGCGCAATGCACTGGAGCGTGCCAAAGCGGCAGGCTGCTCGACGCTGGTCTTTACCGTCGACATGCCCACCCCGGGTGCCCGCTATCGCGATGCCCACTCCGGGATGAGCGGCGCAAATGCAGCGATGCGTCGTTACTGGCAGGCGGTGACCCATCCGCAGTGGGCGTGGGATGTGGGGGTCAATGGCCGCCCGCACGATCTGGGGAATATCTCGACCTATCTCGGTAAACCAACCGGGCTGGAAGATTACATCGGCTGGCTGGCAAATAACTTCGATCCGTCGATCTCGTGGAAAGACCTGGAGTGGATCCGTGAGTTCTGGGATGGCCCGATGGTGATCAAAGGGATCCTCGATCCGGAAGATGCCCGCGATGCGGTGCGCTTTGGCGCAGACGGGATTGTGGTCTCGAACCACGGCGGACGCCAGCTGGACGGGGTACTCTCTTCTGCCCGCGCCCTGCCAGCGATAGCCGATGCGGTGAAAGGTGATATTGCCATTCTTGCTGACTCGGGCATCCGCAACGGTCTGGACGTGGTGCGCATGATTGCGCTGGGTGCGGACACGGTCCTGCTGGGCCGTGCGTACCTGTACGCGCTGGCGACCCACGGCCAGGCGGGCGTGGCAAATCTGCTCAACTTGATCGAGAAAGAGATGAAAGTGGCGATGACCCTGACCGGAGCGAAGACTATCCGTGAGATCAGTAAAGAGATGCTGGTCCAGGAGCTGAGCAACCTCCCGGCCGGGCTGGCCCCGCTGGCACAGGGGAATGCGGCCTAGCCCCTCACCCTAACCCTCTCCCCAAAGGGGAGAGGGAATGCTATTCTGCCCGCCGCAACTTTTGAGCCAAATGAGATGGGAGAGCATGCTTAACATCGTTCTATTCGAACCAGAAATTCCACCTAATACTGGCAACATCATCCGTCTGTGCGCCAATACCGGTTTTCGCCTGCATATCATTGAGCCGATGGGCTTTACGTGGGACGACAAACGCCTGCGTCGCGCCGGGCTGGATTATCACGAATTCACTGCCGTGGTTCGCCACCCTCATTACGCTGCCTTTGTGGAAGCGGAAAACCCACAGCGTATGTTCGCCCTGACGACGAAAGGCACCCCCGCGCATAGCGCAGTGAGTTATCAGGAAGGTGATTACCTGATGTTTGGCCCGGAAACGCGCGGGCTGCCCGCGACCATCCTCGATGCCCTGCCTGCTGAGCAAAAAATTCGTATTCCGATGATGCCGGACAGCCGCAGCATGAACCTGTCGAATGCGGTGTCGGTGGTGGTGTATGAAGCCTGGCGCCAGCTGGGATATGCCGGCGCCGTTCTCAGAAGCTAAATCCCGTCGCCATACTCAAAGGTATGGTGAATACCGTTGAAGAACTGATCCATATCCATTGACGGTTTATCGCTGTCTGGCTTGCCGACGATACGCGCCGGGACGCCAGCGGCGGTGGTGTGCGGGGGAACAGGCTGCAGGACCACGGACCCGGCACCGATCTTCGCCCCGCGCCCGACTTCGATATTGCCGAGGATTTTCGCCCCTGCGCCAATCATTACCCCTTCCCGAATTTTTGGATGACGATCGCCGCTGGTTTTGCCGGTACCGCCAAGGGTAACGGACTGCAGGATCGAGACATCGTTTTCAATCACCGCGGTTTCACCCACCACAATGCCGGTAGCGTGGTCGAGCATGATGCCGTGGCCAATCTTCGCTGCCGGATGGATATCCACCTGGAAGGTGACAGAAACCTGGTTTTGCAGGAAGATAGCCAGCGCGCGGCGGCCTTCATTCCACAGCCAGTGGCCGATGCGGTAGGACTGCAGCGCGTGGAAGCCTTTCAGATACAGCAGCGGCGTGGAGTATTTGTCCACCGCCGGGTCACGGTTGCGCACCGCCTGAATATCGCAGGCAGCGGAGGCGATCATCTCCGGATCGGCAGCATAGGCCTCTTCCACTATTTCACGGATGGCGATAGCGGGCATGATTGGTGACGCCAGTTTGTTAGCCAGCATATAGCTCAGGGCGCTGCCGAGATTTTCGTGCTTGAGTAGCGTCGCGTGGTAGAAGCTGGCCAGCATAGGCTCGCAGTCGGCCAGAGCCCGGGCTTCGGCTTTAATATTGTTCCAGACGATATCCAGTTCTTCACACGGCATTGCTTGCTCCAGACGAAATGATAATGACCGGCCAGTTCTTCGCTAGCCGGGTCATTCAGGTGATAACGGTTCCCTGCGGTTAATTACTGCTACGCTCGTCCTTGCGTGCACGACCTAATAGGGTCAATGCTGCCTCGCGCGCATTTTTTCCGCAATACAATACCTGATAAATTTCCTCGGTTATTGGCATTTCCACCCCAAAGCGGTGTGCCAGCTCGCGAACTTCTTTGGTATTGCGATAACCTTCGACCACCTGACCAATCTTCTCCTGCGCGCCGATCACATCCATGCCCTGACCGAGCATCATGCCAAAGCGGCGGTTACGGGACTGGTTGTCGGTACAGGTCAGCACCAGATCGCCTAACCCTGCCATCCCCATAAAGGTGGCCGGATCGGCACCCAGCGCCGCGCCCAGACGGCTCATCTCAGTTAAGCCCCGGGTGATCAGCGCCGTACGCGCATTCGCCCCAAAGCCAATACCGTCGGACATGCCCGCGCCAATGGCGATAACGTTCTTCACCGCGCCGCCCAGCTGTACGCCGATAAAATCGGGGTTGCTGTAAACGCGGAAGCTTTTACCGCAGTGCAACAGCTGCTGCAGGTCATCAGCAAAGACATCATCGGTGGAGGCCAGCGAGATCGCCGTTGGCAGCCCTGCCGCCAGCTCTTTCGCAAATGTCGGGCCGGAGATCACCGCCAGCGGGATGTCATCCCCCAGGGCTTCTCGGGCGACATCCTGCAGCAGGCGTCCGGTCTCGGCTTCCAGCCCTTTTGTCGCCCACACCACCCGCGCATCAGCCCGCATCAGCGGTTTGATCTGCCGCAGCACATCGCCAAAGACATGGCTCGGGACAACAATCAGGATATTACGGCTGGCGGCCAGCGCCGTCGCAAGGGAGCTTTCGAGGTGCAGAGAGTCCGGGAAGGTGACATCAGGAAGAAACGCCACATTGCAGCGGTCCGCTTGCAGCGTAGCGATATGTTTAGGATCGTGGCCCCAAAGAACCACTTCGTGACCATTTCTTGCCAGAGTAATGGCAAGAGCGGTGCCGTATGAACCGGCACCGATCACAGTCATTGACGCATTGACAGTACTCATCAGGCATCCTGATGTTGTTCAGTACCTTCGCCAGCTTGCTGCTGCAGATAGTTCATGAACAGCGCATCGAAGTTCACCGGCGCAAGGTTCAGTTGCGGGAACGTACCACGGGAAACCAGGCTGGTGATGCATTCGCGGGCATACGGGAACAGGATGTTCGGGCAGTATGCACCCAGGCAATGCGCCATCTGATTACCGTCGATACCTTCGATGGAGAAGATGCCGCCCTGCTGTACTTCACACAGGAATGCAGTCTCTTCGCCCAGAGAGGCGGTCACGGTAACACGCAGTACGACTTCATACACGCCATCCGCCAGTTGGGTGGACGCGGTATCCAGATCAAGTTTAACTTCTGGCTGCCAATCTTTCTGGAAAACATGCGGCGCATTGGGTGCTTCGTAGGAGACGTCTTTAGTATAAATGCGCTGGATCTGGAACGTCATTTCGGTGTTGTTTTGTTCTGACATGGAAAAACCCTTTTTAATTGTCCTAAAACGCCTTAGCGCAGCAGGGGATCAAGTCCACCACGCGCATCAAGCGCATACAAGTCATCACAGCCGCCAATGTGCTGCGCATCAATAAAGATCTGCGGAACCGTCGTACGGCCACTACGTTTAATCATCTCTTCGCGCTTTGCAGCGTCGCCATCAATCGGCAGTTCCTGAACGGTAACGCCTTTGCTGTCCAGCAGCGCTTTTGCACGATGGCAGAACGGGCAGGTCGCTTTGGTGTAGATTTCGATATTGGCCATGACTTGACTCCTGTTTACTTACCGCGAACCAGAGGCAGATTCTCACCGCTCCAGCCAGAAATACCGTCCTTCAGGACAGTGACTTTCTCAAAGCCGGCTTTAACGAGTGTATTTGCCGGCTCCTGAGCCTGCATACCGCTACCGTCAACGACAATAATGGGTTTGTCTTTATGCTTATCCAGTTCGCCAAAGTTATTGGCTTTGATTTCAGTAGGCAGCAGGTTAATGGCGCCTGCAATATGGCCTTTACGGAAATCGTCACGCTGACGCAGGTCTACAACCACCGCCTCTTCTTTATTGATGAGACGCGTTGCTTCGCCACGGGTGATCACTTTCACTTTAGAGGTAATACCTTTGAAAGTGGTGAACAGTACTGCTGCCAGTAAACCAATCCACGCGATACAAAGTATGGGGTGGCGGCTAACAAATTGCATAATTTCTTGCATGGGGGGTAACAACTCCCGACTGAGTGAATAAAAAACCAGGACAGGAGTATACCTGTGCGCTGTGGCAAATACAGCCAGCGACAATAAGCTAATCCATTTTCTGCGGCCTGCCACGAAAAAAAAGACCCAAAATGACCTATCCTTACGCTTGCCCCTGCGATTTTCTTGATCTTCTGCGGCTATTTTATCGATTCAGCTGTAGTAAAATTACGCAAATTTTTCGTCTTTTGAGCAAAGAGGTTGTCGCAATGTCGGTTTCTAAAAAACCTGTGGTACTGATGATTCTGGATGGGTATGGCTACCGTGAAGACAGCCAGGATAACGCCATTTTCAGTGCTAAAACCCCGGTTATGGATGCACTGTGGGCCACACGTCCCCACACGCTGATCGACGCTTCCGGTCTGGAAGTGGGTCTGCCGGATCGCCAGATGGGCAACTCTGAAGTCGGACACGTCAACATCGGCGCAGGCCGCATTGTCTATCAGGATCTGACCCGTCTGGACGTTGAAATCAAAGAACGTACTTTCTTTACCAACCCGGTGCTGACGGGCGCTGTCGATAAAGCCCTTGCCGCAGGCAAAGCAGTGCACATTATGGGTCTGCTCTCCGCCGGTGGCGTACACAGCCACGAAGACCACATCATGGCGATGGTTGAGCTGGCCGCGAAACAGGGTGCCGACAAAATCTATCTGCACGCCTTCCTCGATGGCCGCGACACTCCGCCACGCAGCGCTGAATCCTCCCTGAAAGCGTTCGAAGACAAATTTGCCGCGCTGGGTAAAGGCCGCGTGGCCTCCATTATTGGCCGCTACTACGCTATGGACCGCGACAACCGTTGGGACCGCGTTGAGCAGGCCTACAATCTGCTGGTTGAAGCCAAAGGCGAGTTCCAGGCAGACACCGCCGTTGCCGCGCTGCAGGCCGCTTACGCCCGCGATGAAAACGACGAATTCGTGAAAGCGACCGTGATCCGAGCTGAAGGTCAGGCTGATGCGGCAATGGAAGATGGCGATGCGCTGATTTTCATGAACTTCCGCGCTGACCGTGCCCGTGAAATCACCCGCGCCTTCGTCAATGCCGATTTCGACGGCTTCGCCCGTAAGAAAGAAGTGAAGCTCGATTTCATCATGCTGACCGAATATGCCGCCGACATTAAAGTGCCGTGCGCGTATCCACCGTCATCGCTGGCGAACACCTTTGGCGAGTGGATGGCGAAGCACGACAAAACCCAGCTGCGCATCTCTGAAACCGAGAAATATGCTCACGTTACCTTCTTCTTTAACGGCGGCGTTGAAGAGTCGTTCAAAGGCGAAGATCGCATTCTGATTAACTCCCCGAAAGTAGCGACCTACGATCTGCAGCCAGAGATGAGCTCCGCCGAGCTGACCGAGAAGCTGATTGCCGCCATCGAAAGCGGCAAATATGACACCATCATCTGTAACTACCCGAACGGTGATATGGTCGGCCACACTGGCGTCATGGAAGCCGCAATCAAAGCAATCGAAGCCCTGGATGCCTGCATCGATCAGGTAACGAAAGTCATCGAAGCCGTTGGCGGCCAGATGCTGATCACCGCTGACCACGGCAACGCAGAGCAGATGCGCGATCCGGCTACCGGCCAGGCGCACACTGCCCATACCAACCTGCCAGTCCCGCTGATTTACATCGGTGATAAAGCGGTTAAAGCGGTTGATGGCGGCAAGCTTTCAGACATCGCGCCGACCATGCTGACCCTGATGGGCATGGAAATCCCGCAAGAGATGACTGGCAAGCAGCTGTTCATCGTGGAATAATCCGTCCCCATGAGGGGAAAGGCGATTGTTTCAATCACATGGGTCGTGAAACCGTTTCGGTTATCAGTCAGGCCCCTGCTCTACGCCAGCGCACTCAGCGCTGGCGTATTGCTGTGCGCGGCATCCGCCCAGGCGGACGAACGTGACCAGCTCAAATCCATTCAGGCCGATATCGCCGTCAAAGAGCGCGCGGTACGCCAGCAGCAGCAGCAGCGCTCGTCTCTGCTTGCCCAGCTTAAGCAGCAGGAAGAAGCCATTTCCGCCGCCGCCCGGAAGCTGCGCGAAACCCAGAACACCCTCGCCCAGTTAAATAAGCAGATCGATGAGATGAACGCGTCGATTGCGAAACTTGAGCGTCAGCGGGCGGCGCAGGAGAAAAACCTTGCCGCGCAGCTCGACGCTGCCTTTCGCCAGGGTGAACACACCGGCGTCCAGCTGATCCTCAGCGGCGAAGAGAGCCAGCGCGGACAGCGTCTGCAGGCCTACTTCGGCTATCTCAACCAGTCCCGCCAGGAGACCATCGCGCAGCTTAAGCAGACTCGCGAAGAGGTCACCACGCAAAAAGCAGAGCTGGAAGAGAAGCAGAGCCAGCAGCAAACCCTGCTCTACGATCAGCAGGCCCAGCAGGCCAAACTGGAACAAGCGCGCAACGAACGTAAGAAAACCCTCTCCGGACTGGAGTCCTCCATTCAGGAGAGCCAGGCGCAGCTGGGTGAAATGCGCGCCAACGAATCCCGCTTACGTAGCAGCCTCGCCCGCGCAGAAGCGGCGGCAAAAGCACGTGCCGAGCGTGAGGCCCGTGAAGCGCAGGCCGTGCGCGATCGCCAGCAGGAAGCATCCCGCAAAGGCACCACCTACAAACCGACCGAAAACGAGCGCTCGCTGATGTCGCGTACCGGCGGCCTGGGCTCGCCACGCGGTCAGGCCTACTGGCCGGTCCGCGGTTCAATTCTGCATCGCTATGGCGAACAGCTGCAGGGTGAGCTACGTTGGAAGGGGATTGTGATCGGCGCAGCGGAAGGCAGCGAAGTCAAAGCTGTTGCCGATGGTCGCGTGATCCTTGCCGACTGGCTTCAGGGCTACGGACTGGTGGTGGTGGTTGAACACGGTAAAGGCGACATGAGTCTTTACGGCTACAACCAGAGCGCACTGGTCAGTGTCGGCACTCAGGTGCGCGCCGGTCAGGCTATCGCCCTGGTGGGCAGCAGTGGCGGTCAGGGCCGCCCGTCACTCTATTTCGAAATTCGTCGCCAGGGTCAGGCGGTCAATCCACAGCCGTGGTTGGGAAGATAAGTTTTGCTTCAATTTCGTCGTACGCTTCTCTCCGTCGTCAGCGCACTGATGCTGGTGGCGCCGGTTTACGCAGGTAAACTTGCTATTGTCATCGATGACTTCGGTTATCGCCCCCAGACGGAAAATCAGATCCTGGCGATGCCATCCGCCCTCTCCGTCGCCGTGTTGCCCAACGCGCCTCACGCCCGCGAAATGGCCACCAGGGCCCACAACAGCGGGCATGAAGTGCTGATTCATCTGCCGATGGCACCGCTCAGTAAGCAGCCGCTGGAAAAAGACACGCTGCGCCCGGAGATGAGCAGCAGCGAGATCGAGCGCATTATTCGCGAGGCGTACGGCAAGGTCCCCTATGCCGTGGGGCTGAATAACCATATGGGCAGCGCCATGACCTCCAGCCTGTTCGGCATGCAGAAGGTGATGCAGTCGCTGGCGCGCTACAATCTTTACTTCCTCGACAGCATGACCATCGGCAACAGCCAGGCGATGCGCGCAGCGCAGGGCACTGGCGTGAAGGTGATTAAGCGCAAAGTGTTCCTCGATGACACGCAAAACGAAGCCGATATCCGGTTCCAGTTTAACCGCGCCGTACAGCTGGCGCGCCGGACGGGCTCGGCAATCGCCATTGGTCATCCACATCCATCGACCGTTCGTGTGTTACAGCAGATGCTGCCAACCCTGCCGGCGGATATTACCCTGGTCCATGCCAGCAGCTTGCTGAATGAACCGCAGGTGGATACTTCTACGCCTCAGCGCACGCCGCCGAAAAATGCCGCACCCGTCGCACCGCGTAATCCCTTCTCTGGCGTAAAAGTGTGCCAGCCGAAAGGATCGCTAGACCCCGTCGACGCCCGTCGTTTCTTCAGCGTGTTGAGTGAAAGTATTGCCCAGAGCATGCTGATTAAGTATATGCAGCACCAGTGGCAAGGTTGGGGGAAGTCCCCCAACAGCGCCCCTGTTAAGGTAGATTAAGCGCCTTACGCGCGACACGACGCTGTGACTGCGTCTTGTCGCGCCACTGCCAGAGCCGGAATGACCACAGCAGCACCTGGTACGCCAACTTCACGCCGCGCACGTTGCTCACCATCCGTTGATACATACCGGAAGTATAAATTTCGGCGATCATCCGTTTGCGTGTCGCAACATCTGGCTCTTTGCGGACGCAGTGGCAAACTCGCAGCGCTTCGTAAATAACCTGGTCATGAAATTCCGGATAAATTGGAATACGGCCAGCATATTCACGATTAAGCTTATCTAATAAGCGGGTAATTTTAATATAGTGTCGCTGATAATTAAGATTCTTATCCCCTTGTCGTTTTAAACGACTCACGGAATTATCATGCAGGAAATACTTATATAACGATTGCTCGGTATAGCGGGCGCGCTTAGCATTAAACATAAACTCAGTCGTCCACACAATATCCTGGTGATGCAATCCGGGAATAAAAGTAATGTTATTGTTAATAATAATCTCGCGGCGATAAATGCCCATCCACACCACGTGCGTCCAGCGGCGTGACTTAAGCGCCATCCTTAACCACTCCGGCCCGGTTAATACCCCGGTCGAGCGAACACGCTCGGGAGGGATTGACTGCCAGGTGTTCCCGGTTTCTCGGTAGCTCCAGTCGGAGTTGCACTGCGCAACGTCCAGATTGTCTTCCAACATCATCTTCATCAGCGTTTCGTACATGTCTGGATAGACCAGATCATCCGCATCAACAAAGGCAATATACTCTCCGGTCGCGGCGGCTAAACCACGATTGCGCGCTACGGAAGCACCGGCATTAGCCTGATGCAGCAAACGGACGTGGGGATAAGCGTCGACATAGGATTGCGCGATTTCAACAGAGCCATCCGTTGAGCCATCATTAACAATGATGATTTCCAGGTCATTCCATGTTTGCGCGATTAAGGATTCCATGCAGGCCTTGAAATCATGCCCTGCGTTATACAATGGAATAATAACGCTAAGTTTATTTGCATTATTCTTCATACATTTACCGAATGCCTTTGAGGATACCCCGCCATTGTATGAACAAATGATTATGGCTTACAAATACTATTTTTACGAACCAGACGAGATAAATGCGGGAAGGATCGGATAAATGAAATGTTCAATGCAACAAACCAATGTCTCTCCTAATATTGAAAATAACATTACTTTACATATTTTCCGATTTTCCTGAGGAACAGGCCGGATAATCCGGCCTGTTTTTGCGATTAATCCCAGCTCAGGATCACTTTACCTGACTGGCCTGAACGCATCGCGTCAAAGCCCTGCTGGAAATCATCGATGGAGAAATGATGGGTAATCATCGGGGTCAGATCCAGACCCGACTGGATCAGCGCGGCCATCTTGTACCAGGTTTCGAACATCTCGCGGCCATAAATCCCCTTAATGAACAGACCCTTAAAGATAACTTTGTTCCAGTCGATAGACATGTCTGACGGTGGAATACCCAGCATCGCAATACGCCCGCCGTGGTTCATGGTGTCGAGCATGGTGCGAAACGCTGGCGGCGCGCCGGACATCTCGAGACCCACGTCAAAGCCTTCAGTCATGCCAAGCTCAGCCATCACGTCGGTGAGGTTCTCTTTGGAGACATCCACCGCACGGGTAACGCCCATCTTACGCGCCAGCGACAGACGGTATTCATTCACGTCAGTGATGACAACGTTGCGCGCACCCACGTGCTTCGCCACGGCGGCGGCCATGATACCGATAGGACCGGCACCGGAAACCAGCACGTCTTCACCCACCAGATCAAACGACAGCGCCGTGTGAACCGCGTTGCCGAACGGATCGAAGATGGAGGCCAGATCGTCAGAAATGTTATCCGGAATCTTGAAGGCGTTGAATGCCGGGATCACCAGGTATTCGGCAAAGCAGCCCGGGCGGTTAACGCCCACGCCGACGGTATTGCGGCACAGGTGCGTACGTCCGCCGCGGCAGTTACGGCAGTGGCCGCAGGTAATGTGACCTTCGCCAGAGACGCGATCGCCAATTTTAAAGCCTTTTACTTCCTGACCGATGCCGACCACTTCGCCGACATATTCGTGGCCGACCACCATCGGAACCGGAATGGTTTTCTGCGACCACTGATCCCAGTTGTAGATGTGCACGTCAGTGCCGCAAATGGCGGTTTTACGAATTTTGATCAGCAGATCGTTATGACCAACTTCCGGCTCCGGTACGTCGGTCATCCAGATGCCTTCTTCCGCTTTCAGTTTGGATAACGCTTTCATCACTCGTCCTCAGGCAATCACGCCCAGTTGTTTGCCGATGCGGGTAAAGGCTTCGACCGCACGCTCAATTTGCTCAGGGGAATGCGCCGCCGACATCTGGGTGCGGATACGCGCCTGACCTTTTGGCACCACCGGGAAGAAGAAACCGGTGACGTAAATGCCCTCTTTCTGCAGCTCACGCGCGAAGTTCTGCGCCACCACCGCGTCACCCAGCATCACCGGGATAATGGCGTGATCGGCACCAGCCAGCGTGAAGCCCGCTGCACTCATTTTTTCGCGGAACAGACGGGCGTTGGACCACAGACGGTCGCGCAGCTCGCTACCCTCTTCCACCATCTCCAGCACTTTGATGGAGGCCGAGACAATCGCCGGGGCCAGCGAGTTGGAGAACAGATACGGACGGGAGCGCTGACGCAGCCACTCCACCACCTCTTTACGCGCCGCGGTATAACCGCCGGACGCGCCGCCGAGCGCTTTGCCAAGCGTTCCGGTAATGATGTCCACCCGGCCCATCACCTCGCAGTATTCATGCGAGCCGCGGCCGTTTTCGCCGACAAAGCCAACCGCGTGAGAGTCATCGACCATTACCAGCGCATCGTATTTATCCGCCAGATCGCAGACGCCTTTCAGGTTGGCAATCACGCCGTCCATCGAGAACACGCCATCGGTGGCAATCAGAACGTGACGTGCCCCGGCTTCGCGGGCCTCTTTCAGACGCGCTTCCAGCTCCTGCATGTCGTTGTTGGCGTAGCGGAAACGCTTCGCTTTACACAGGCGCACGCCGTCAATAATTGATGCATGGTTCAGCGCATCGGAAATAATGGCGTCTTCCGCACCGAGGAGAGTCTCAAACAGACCGCCATTGGCGTCGAAGCAGGACGAATAGAGGATTGCATCTTCCATGCCGAGGAACGCGGCCAGCTTGCCTTCCAGCGCCTTATGGCTGTCCTGGGTACCGCAGATGAAACGCACCGAGGCCATCCCAAAACCGTGGGAGTCCATGCCCGCTTTCGCCGCAGCGATAAGCGCCGGGTGATTCGCCAGGCCTAAATAGTTGTTGGCGCAAAAGTTGATCACATGGCTGCCGTCGGCAACGGTGATATCCGCCTGCTGAGCAGAAGTGATAATCCGCTCTTCTTTGAACAACCCTTCCGCACGCGCGGTTTCCAGGTCATTGTTTAACTGTTTGTAAAAATCACCACGCATTGCAATTCTCCAGACTCGGCAAATTTCGGAACATATTACCCAAACCTATACCTCGATACGAGATGACACATTAACTGTTACCATTTTTGCAGCATAAATCACGTGTACCCCTGCGCGATGTCGGTGAATGGCTGAAGGGTCGTCATACTAATGATATGATATGAGTATTAGTGCCTGGGATTTTCCCCAGGCTCCACACTTCAAAGGTTACAGCTATGATCATCGTTACCGGCGGCGCGGGCTTTATCGGCAGCAACATTATTAAAGCCCTCAATGACAAAGGCATCACTGACATTCTGGTGGTGGACAACCTGAAAGACGGCACCAAGTTTGCTAACCTGGTGGATCTGAACATTGCCGATTACATGGATAAAGAAGACTTTCTGATCCAGATTATGGCAGGCGAAGAGTTCGGCGATATCGAGGCCATCTTCCACGAAGGCGCGTGCTCATCCACCACCGAGTGGGATGGCAAGTACATGATGGATAACAACTATCAGTACTCAAAAGAGGTTCTGCACTACTGCCTGGAACATGAAATTCCGTTCCTGTACGCCTCTTCTGCAGCCACCTACGGCGGCCGCACGTCTGACTTTATTGAATCCCGCGAATACGAGCAGCCGCTGAACGTTTACGGCTACTCTAAGTTCCTGTTTGATGAATATGTGCGTCAGATTTTGCCAGAAGCCAATTCGCAAATTGTCGGCTTCCGCTACTTTAACGTTTACGGACCGCGCGAAGGCCACAAAGGCAGCATGGCGAGCGTAGCATTCCACCTGAACACCCAGCTGAACAACGGCGAAAGCCCGAAACTGTTCGAAGGCAGCGATGGCTTCAAGCGCGACTTCGTGTATGTGGGTGACGTGGCGGCAGTGAACCTGTGGTTCTGGGAGAACGGTGTTTCCGGTATCTATAATCTTGGCACCGGCCGCGCAGAGTCGTTCCAGGCGGTGGCCGACGCGGCGCTGGCGTACCATCAGAAAGGCAGCCTCGAGTACATCCCGTTCCCGGAAAAACTAAAAGGTCGCTACCAGGCATTTACGCAGGCGGATCTGACTAACCTGCGCGCTGCCGGCTACGACAAGCCGTTCAGGACCGTTGCCGAAGGCGTGACGGAATACATGGCCTGGCTGAACCGCGACGCGTAAGAAGTAAGCATGAAGATACTGGTGATCGGCCCGTCATGGGTGGGCGACATGATGATGTCGCAAAGTCTCTATCGCACGCTCAAGGCGCGCTATCCCCAGGCGGTAATTGACGTGATGGCACCCGCGTGGTGCCGTCCGCTTTTATCGCGCATGCCAGAAGTGAACGAAGCGATCCCTATGCCGCTTGGTCACGGGGCGCTGGAGCTTGCTCAACGCCGCAAGCTCGGCCATAGCCTGCGTGAAAAACGCTATGACCGCGCTTACGTATTGCCCAACTCCTTTAAATCTGCGCTGGTGCCTTTCTTTGCTGGCGTGCCGCACCGCACCGGCTGGCGCGGCGAAATGCGCTACGGTCTGCTGAATGACGCGCGTGTACTGGATAAAGACGCCTGGCCGCTGATGGTGGAGCGCTACGTCGCGCTGGCCTATGACCAGGGCGTGATGCGCAGCGCAAAAGACCTGCCGCAGCCGCTGCTGTGGCCACAGCTGCAGGTGCATGAAGGCGAGAAATCACAGACCTGCAATGCCTTTGATCTGCTGACCGATCGCCCGTTGATTGGTTTCTGCCCTGGCGCAGAGTTTGGTCCAGCTAAACGCTGGCCGCACTATCACTACGCTGAGCTGGCGAAACAGCTGATCGACGAAGGCTATCAAATTGTGCTGTTTGGCTCGGCGAAAGATCACGAGGCGGGCAATGAAATCCTCGCCACGCTAAGTATGGAGCAGCAGGCATGGTGTCGTAATCTGGCGGGAGAAACTCAGCTGGAGCAGGCCGTTATCCTGCTGGCCGCCTGTAAGGCGGTGGTCTCCAACGACTCCGGTCTGATGCACGTTGCCGCGGCGCTGAACCGCCCTCTGGTGGCGCTGTATGGCCCGAGCAGCCCGGACTTTACCCCGCCGCTGTCGCATAAAGCCCGCGTCATTCGCCTGATCACGGGTTATCACAAAGTGCGTAAAGGCGATGCCGCAGAGGGTTATCACCAGAGTCTGATCGACATCACCCCACAGCGCGTCCTCGACGAGCTGAATGAACTGTTATTGAGTGAAGAAGGGTAACAAATGCGTGTGCTGATCGTTAAAACGTCCTCAATGGGCGATGTACTGCACACTCTGCCCGCGCTGACTGACGCGACGCAGGCCATTCCCGATATTCGTTTTGACTGGGTGGTCGAAGAAGGCTTCGCACAGATCCCGACCTGGCACGCCGCAGTAGACCGCGTGATCCCGGTGGCGATTCGCCGCTGGCGCAAAGCGTGGTTCTCGGCGCCGGTTAAAGCCGAGCGGCGCGCATTTCGTGAGACTGTCCGCGCCCGACACTACGATGCGATTATCGACGCGCAGGGGCTGGTCAAAAGTTCCGCGCTGGTCACTCGTCTGGCACGGGGCGAAAAGCATGGCATGGACTGGCAAACTGCCCGCGAACCGCTGGCAAGCCTGTTCTATCGTCATCGCCATCATATTGCCAAACAGCAGCACGCCGTAGAGCGCACCCGTGAATTGTTCGCCAAAAGCCTGGGTTACGCCAAACCGGAAACCCAGGGCGACTATGCCATCGCCCGGCATTTCCTGAATCATCTGAATTCGAATATGAACCCGTATGTGGTATTTTTACACGCCACGACCCGGGACGATAAGCATTGGCCAGAAGCCCACTGGCGAGAGTTAATTGGGTTACTGAGCGAAGCAGGAGTGCGCATTAAGCTGCCCTGGGGGGCGGCTCATGAAGAAGCCAGAGCAAAAAGGCTGGCAGAAGGATTTGATTACGTCGATGTCTTACCACGAATGAGTCTGGAAGACGTGGCTCACGTATTGGCGGGTGCTAAAGTTGTTGTATCCGTTGATACCGGTTTGAGTCATCTGACTGCGGCACTGGATCGGCCAAACATTACATTATATGGGCCAACGGATCCGGGCTTAATTGGTGGTTACGGGAAGAACCAGGAAGAGTGTCGTTCTGCGAGTAGAAGCCTTGTCAACTTGTCTGCTTCTACCGTATTTGATCGTTTACTGTTGAAGCTATAAAAACTCGTATGCAGATGTCGGAGCAATGATGATCCAAACATTATTTTTCTTTAATGAGAAAAAAAACTGGCAGTTATGCTGGAACAGAACTCTTGTTTTCTTGTTTATTGCTACATATTTTTTAGATAATATCACACGGTATAAACATCTGATTGTTATTCTTATGACAATAACAGCAATTGTTTATTTGTGTAAAAATTTCAAAGATTATATATCTGCATTCAAAACATTTCTTTTTGGCAGTGTTGTTTTTCTAACGGTTGCGGTATTACTTTCTTTGTTACAAACACCCGACTTTAAAGCCAGTCTGAAATCTATTAACAACTCTGTTATAGAAAACATGCTGTTATGTTCGTTTACTATTCCCGTATTGCTACGGAACGAAAGAAAAGAACTCATCTCAAAGTTGATATTTTCTTCATTTCTTTGCGCATTAATTCTGTGCTGCCTGGCAGAGCTTTTTTCCTACTATCAGGATTTTAAGAATGACATTAGGCCGTTTACGGATTATAGGCATCGTAGCATTTCCGACGCATTAGTCTTTCTTTTCCCCGCTCTTTTAAACTTATGGCTCATTAAATCAGCAAAATACCGTATTGCGTTTCTCATTATAGGCGCTGCGTATCTGTTTCTGTTGTTAGGGACACTTTCGCGTGGAGCATGGCTGGCAGTATTGCTTGTGGGGCTGGTCTGGACCGTAATGTACAAACAATGGAAATTACTGATTGCTGGTGGGATTGTTGCAGCAGTTATTGTTACAGCACTGTTCGCACATAAAGAGATGTCAGCAAAGTTAGCCTATAAACTGCAGCAAACCGACAGTTCCTCTCGCTACACCAACGGAACCCAAGGGAGTGCATTTGACCTCATCATGGAGAATCCGATAAAAGGCTATGGTTTTGGCAATAAAGCCTATGATGACGTTTACAATAAACGCGTCGTTGATTACCCTGCATGGATCTCCCGAGAGTCTATTGGGCCACATAATCTGGCGCTATTTGTCTGGTTTGGCACGGGTCTTCTGGGGCTAGCGGGACTGTTATTAGTGTATGCTGGTGTGATTAAAGAATGCCTGTCTAACGCATTTAGAGAGAACCGCTACTCGCCATTAAATGCCTATATCATCATCATGTTATCTTTCTTCGGCTATTTCATAGTGCGTGGGAATTTTGAGCAGATAGAGTTAGACCTTCTCGGTATTTTCGCTGGCTTCCTGTTAGCGATGAAAAATAAGAAAGCATGATCAAAAAAGGCTACGTTACGTAGCCTTTTTTTCAGTTAAACCATCCGTGAATAACCTCTTCGAACCTTTGAGTGACGCCAGTCCAACTGTAATGTTCATAAACGTAATTTTGTCCACGTTTAGCGATGTCGGACAGCTCAGCATTGTACAAAACGGCCACAATATCCTGAGCAATGGTTTCTGCTGTCATCGGCTCTTGTAGGTGATAGCCGGTGTCGTTCTCCTTAACGAACTCAACCATCCCCCCACGCGTACTCACCAGAACCGGTTTTCCGGCCCCCATCGCCTCTATCGCCACCATGCAAAATGGCTCCTGGAACTGGGAAGGAATAACAACCAGATCACCCAGCGGGTAGTATCGATGCATCTGATCGGGTGGAAGGCTGCCTGTCATAATGCACCGGTCTGCGAGACGTTCTGCAACGGCTCTGACCTCACGCTGGTAGGCTCCCCCATCAGTTTTATTGATTTCGTTATAGTCGCCGACAACAATCAGCTTCAGATTTTTATGCGTTGCAATAAGCTGTTCAAACGCCTGGAGAAGTAACAAAACACCCTTGTCCGGCACAATACGCCCGGCATAAAAGATGACTTTTTCATCAGGTAATATCGCGATTTTAGGTTCTGATATCGGCGCAGAGTCGGACTGGTAGCGTTTTAAATCAATCCCATTGGGTACAATCTCAATATCTGCTTTGGGAAGAAAAGAGTGATAGTAATTCTTCAAAAATAAACTTGGCACAATCATTTTTACATCATGCTCGATCCCTTTCGGTTCGAACGCGTTATGCATATGTAGGGCGACCTTTGCCTGCGGGGCACGTTGTCGAATTTGCCGGTACAGCTTCATACTGTTATGCACAACGATCACGCTGTGATTGGTGACAGGAAAATCGTTGGCGATCTTCAGTATCCGTTTCGAATAGGGGAGAGGGTCAAGTCGCGTCCATTTCTGAAACAGACGTTTGTATATACGGCTAAACCCCACACGGTGGATGCTACAGTTTTCACTCACCTGTGAAAAATCTGCGTATCCCTCATTCCTGATACACACAATCCGGTTCGGAATCGAGGTTCGTTGTGCAACCTCATACATCCATGTCTCTACTGCCGCTGCGCCGCGAGGAGGAATAGAGAAAATGGGCGTCACCGTAAATATAATTTTATCAACCATGTAACATCAACCCTTCATTAAATTATATTTAACTGCAGCCAGAACACCGCCAATATAGTTTTTTTGGTAAAGCAAATGTTTATATTTTTCACGGTACTCATGTTTTCGCATGGCAGTCTGATAAGGGATGGCTTTCCATGGCGATAATTCATATACCCTACGGAAAAAGAGTGCCGATGAGTAATCTGCCCAGCTGTGCCACGGTTTGGTTACACCTGTATAATGGATAAAAACGGTGCGATCGCTGATAATCGATTTGTAGTGGCTGGTATCTTTTATCTCAAACTCAGACTTCAGCGAGTATATTGTATTGTATTCTCTGGATAATATTTTCACATGATGGAGGAACATAACATTCAAAATATCCTGATCAGGGTATTTTAAATTCTTCACAAGTTCATCATCAGCAAGTAACTCGAAAAACCTTTCAGTAAGGTTTGATCGTAACCACTGCTGTAAATTGATATACATCACACCAGAGTTAAAATAATTCCCTCTAAACTCTGCATTGTTTAAACGATTCGCGCTTTTATTTTGCATCGAATCCACATCTACCACCACTGCACCATACTCATCGCTAAACTTCAGCATAGCAAGATCGTGCAAAGAGCCTTTACAGGTGATATCTGCATCAAGATATAGTAATTTATCCAGACGTTCAGAAAAATAATCAAACGAGATCAAGCGATAATAAATTGAGACTGGCCAGATGTTGGTTTTAGGCAAAGACGATAAAGGCTCGGCATCAATAATATACAGTTTAATGACGGTACCATACTGCTCAGCCAACTGTGTTAAAAGCGCAATATACTCATTGTCCAGATAGTCTGAAATGATATGAAAGGTAAAATCAATTGACTGCTGTTTATTATTTTCCAGGATTGATGCAATAGAAATTGCAGCACCAGTCTGATAATTTTTATCGATACCCCAGGAGATATTAAACGTGTCGCGGTCATCGCGAACGTCAGTACGCCTGTCCAGCACTATGATATCTTTAAACTGTGTGAGTTGTTTAAAATCCACTTTTAATTACCTTTCACCATCATTAACGTTGCGTTATCATTTAATAAAAAACGCTATGGCCAACATTGTTAGTGAGCTACCCTGTTTCGTAGCAAAACTATTATATGCCTTCATTTAATAATTTTAAGTTTGTAATAGTGAAGGTAATTTAAGATGCCTTTAACATACATTTTTTGATTAAATTTGTGCTTGGCCGAGTATCTGAATTGGTTACTATTCGTTGGCTTAAGGAGGTCAACGTTATGCCAGGGTGAAGCATCTTTGGCGAGCAAAAAACTCTTCGAGATCGGATAACTCGCCCACTCATGCCAGGGTTTAGTTGGCCCAATATAATGAATAAACACTGTCTCATCATTTACCGGATTGTCTACACCCTCTTTTAATTCATAGTTAATGCTAAACCGCGTATTATATTTACCATTAATAAACCTGACTTTTCCTGCCAGAAGCACATTCAGTACATCCTGATCCAGGTGCGTAATTTTCTCCACCCACTCAGGTACACGTAGCATCTCAATCGCTTTGTTGGAGATATTATTTTTATGCCATTCATTGATATTGATCAGCAAGAAACCCGCGTTGAAATAACCTGAGGTCAGCTCCGGTGTGGTCAGCCTCAGGGCACGATTTGTCCACCACTCAACATCTCTCTCAGAAACAACAGCAGCAATTTCCTGCTCTGCAAATACATAATCGACTAACTCCTGAATACTCCCTTTACAGGCGATATCAGCATCCAGATAGAGTAGCTTGTCTATCTTATTATAAAAATAATCAGCTATTATGAAGCGGAAATACGTTGCGTAACTCCAGTTCTTCGTACTTGGTAGCGACTTAAGTTTTTCGCAGTCGATTAAATATACTTTTATACAGCTTTGATACTGCTCAGCTAAAGCTGAAAACCGTGATTTATCGTCTTCACTAAAAGAATCAGTAAAGACGTGAAATTCAAAGTTGATGGTTTTATTATTTAACAAGATCGACGAAATCGCGACGCCACAGCCGAAAAGGAAGTGTTTATCGATACCAAATGCGATATTAAAACTATCTTGAGAGGATGTTTTTTTGAAGTTATATTCGTGAACTGAAAGAATAACGTCTTTGTCGCTGAGTTGAGACATATTTAACTCTTATCCATTATAGGTGAATAGACAATCCATAAACACCTGAGGCGCGTTGATAGCTTAATGTACTTCGGTCACTCTAATGAACAATTATAATGTTTTTCGGATTGTTCTTTCTCGAATTTTATTGGCTTTAACATTTGCCTGTTGAATGAGTTGACCTTCTCTGGAAAAAATATCTTTCAGCGGTTGTTCAAAATATATTGTCAGGAACCGCCAGACATCTCGCTGCGTTAAGCCGATATTCAATGAGGAAAAATATAATCCAATCAGATCTTTATCACGCCAACGGCGTGGCACGTTATTGCGGATCTGCGCCCGATGCAGATCAATAACTGAGATTTTCAAATCCTCTTTCTGGCCTGTAAAAGGTAAATGCAGCAGGAAGTGGCAAATATAACAGTCACGATGATTAATGCCCCCAGCATGCATCTTACGTACCATCGTTGCGACACGCTCAATAAGCATGCGCTTCACCTTCACGTCCGGAGGAGTGGTCGCCCAATTCGCGCAGTAGTCTTCAAGGCTTATCGTTGGGGTCAGATCTTCAGTAATGATGAATGATGTCCGGGTCAGCGGGTTTAATCCCTTCTCCCCGAACCCAACGCCGTACATGGTATCGACGCCCAGGCTATGCAGCCGATGAATGGCGTTCCACTCCCTGTCAGCGCCTAAAACGGGCATGCGCAGCGAGAGAAGGTTTTTCACGATCTCTTTCAGAGACGTACCCCGATGCCATTTGAGGAAATAACTTTTTCCTGCCAGCTCAAAACGTAACGTACGCCGGGTCTCCAGCTCCCTGAAGACCTCGCCCTGTAACGTTTTGACTTGCTCGAAAGCATCTTTACCACGCCATAAAGTGGCTAACGGCTCTTTCAGCTTAACCATCTAAACCACCTGTTATGATATCCGCCGCTTTCTCAGGCAGACTGTACAAATCTTGGGTATCGGCATACTGCCGTGCGTTTTCCGCCCAGGCGGTTCGCAATGAGGGCTCTGTCAGCGCTTTACGTAAAATGTCGTTGAGGGCCGTCTGCCGGAAGGGTTCATCAAGCACCGCACCGCCGTTAGCATCCGCAATATAATGCGCATACCCACACACTGCCGTTGTCAGCACCGGCAATCCCGCGGTGATAGCTTCCAGCAATACAATACCCGCCGCTTCCTGATAGGCCGGGTGCAGTAAGAGATCCGCAGCAGCCATTAATTCGGCCACATCATTACGCCCGGAAAAGAAGCTGACATTTTCCCGTACTCCAAGCTTTTCGGCCAGCGCTTCAAATTTTCGCGGCTTATCCTGCCCGACAATAAAGAGAAGCGTATTAAGCCGAAGGCTTTGCGGCAATGACGCCAGCGCTTCGATAGAGCGATCAACACCTTTACGGGTAAAGTCAGAGCCCACCTGCAGCAATAAATGCTGATGCTCGCTAATGCCATTTTTCTGGCGATAGACTTCCCGGCTGTTCGGGATCTGCTGGCTGTATTTTCTGTCCGGATAAATGCCTGGCGGGAGAATACGAAAACGCTCGCTTTCAGTCTGGTAATGCTTCTGAAAATCAGCTATCTGTTTATCCGTCAGCATCAAAAGCTGGGTGGGTTGACCCTGTTCAAACGTCGCGCGTTCAAAAGCAGCATAGTGCCGATAGCGAGATGTCAGGCGGTAGAAAAAGCCTTTTTCCTGTGCCACTTTCTCGGCATAACAGACATCAGCCGCATAATAAACGTCCAGTCCGGGCATTTTATTAAAGCCGACAATACGGTCAACAGGGTGGTCGACCAGGTGCGCCTGTACCCAGGCATAATACTCCGCATTACGCCCATGATTCGTTCGGGATTTTACCGGTACACGGATTAATTCAAAAGCGTCAGGACAATCGCCTTCCCAGAGCTGGGTATAGATGCGCACATGATGGCCACGTGCGGCGATGGTCTGAGCGATACGCATAAAATCACGTTGCAAACCGCCAAACGGGAAATATTTATACAAACAAAAGGCAATGATCATAAGGAGGCATCTTCCGCTGATGGGATCACTTTATCAGGCAGCAAAGTATCAATGGCCGCTATCACATCCTCTGCAGGAATGGCTGAAAGATACATTTCGTTGCGGTCTCGCTGCTCGCGTGGTGGCATGGGCCGATAATCACCTGCCCAGAATTGGATCATCTTGTTCGACCATGGCCGCCAGAAGATATGATCCGTCGCACCGAACAAACAGACCAGCGGTGTATCAACGGCCGCGGCAATATGCCCAGGGGCAGAATCAACGCCGATAAAGAGTCGGGCATGATCAATCAATGCACCTAATTCTGGAAACGTCACGTTACCCGCCAGCGCGGTCACAGGCGCAGCTTTGCATGCGCCTGCAATAGCATTTACGCACGCCAGATCGTCAGCACCCGGCCCGGAGGTGAGTACCACCTGGTAACCACGGTTATGCAGAGCGTCAATAACTTGCGAAAACTTCTCATTATTCCAGCACTTGAATAGTTGACGAGCCGTTGGCTGAATAACGATGTAATGCTCTCCGACGCCCGCTTTATCTAATTCGTGGCGCACACGTTCCCAGCAGGCGGGGGGATAGCTCATTGTCGTGTGCTTCACCCAGGATTTCACTCCCAGTGGCACCAGTACGGACAGATTACTCTCCACCACATTATCCCCTACCAGCGGAGCCAGATGGGTAAAACTTTTGCGCCAGAATGCAGACTGACGATGGCTGTAATCTTGTGAAATTTTGAGCGGTGCATCTAATAACCTGACCAGCAGCGCAACCATCCACTGATCCGTCAGGTTGATAATCAGGTCGTACTGATTAGCACGTAAATCTCTGATCAAGCTGATGAAATTTGTTATTTTCTCAACCGTTTTTGCCTTTTTATTCTTTATGCCATACAGCGCATTAATGTCAGGGTTTTCAGACAAAATGGGGATCGTGTCCTGGTAAAGAAGCACATCGATTTTTGCGTCAGGATAATTCTGCTTCAACGTACTAATGACCGGGGTCGTTAATAACATATCTCCGTGAAAACGCATTTTTATGAGCAGAATTTTTCGAAATGGCTTTTCCACAAGCGACTCTTTTGTTGTGATTATCCGATAAAGGTAAGCTGAAAAAGCACGCTACCGCCCCAGGCTCAACAGCTACCTGTTTACTGATATCGCACTCATTTTTACGTGCTAGTGTACCATTTCTTTTGGCACGATCCGACACGAATAGCCCTTGAGCAAAAACGTGGTTATTACCTTTTAAATCAATAAAATGCAGTATTGAGGATGGGTTGTTGCTGGAGTGTTTTGTTACTCTCATGAATGCCTGTACGCACAGACCTGCAGAAAGTACACAAAAATGCCAAAAACGTTATCTCCTGAATCCCTTAGGCCGCACCGGGGCTATTTAATTCAAAAACGGGAAAAGTAATGGTAAAGCCCCAGCTAAATACATAGAATTCCCAGCACATCCCTAAGTCAGCGATTTACTATGCTCGAATTGCTTTACACCGCCCTTCTCTACCTTATCCAGCCACTGATTTGGATACGTTTATGGGTGCGCGGACGTAAGGCCCCGGCCTACCGTAAACGCTGGGCTGAACGCTACGGTTTCTACCGTCGTCCCCTCAAACCAGGCGGCATCATGCTGCATTCGGTCTCCGTGGGTGAAACATTAGCAGCAATCCCTTTAGTTCGCGCTCTGCGACACCGCTATCCGGATCTCCCGATCACGGTCACGACCATGACACCGACCGGTTCAGAGCGCGTCCAGTCTGCCTTCGGTAGCGATGTTCAGCACGTCTATCTGCCTTATGATTTACCGGATGCTCTCTCGCGTTTTCTGAATAAAGTTGACCCCAAATTGGTGTTAATTATGGAAACGGAGCTCTGGCCGAACCTGATTGCCGCCCTGCATAAACGCAAAATCCCTTTAGTGATTGCTAACGCACGCCTGTCTGCCCGTTCAGCCGCGGGCTACGAGAAGCTGGGTAAATTTGTCCGCAGACTGCTGCGTCGCATTACGCTGATTGCGGCGCAAAATGAAGAAGATGGGCAGCGCTTTGTAAAACTGGGCGCAAAGAACAATCAGGTTACCGTCACCGGCAGCCTCAAGTTCGATATTTCTGTGACGCCGCAGTTGGCAGCAAAAGCCGTCACCTTGCGTCGCCAGTGGGCGCCGCATCGCCCGGTCTGGATTGCCACCAGTACCCATGATGGTGAAGAGAGTATTATCATCGCCGCGCATCAGTCTCTGCTGCAGCAGTTCCCTAATTTGCTGCTGATTCTGGTGCCGCGGCATCCGGAACGTTTCCCGGATGCCGCTAACCTCGTTCGCGAAGCTGGACTAAGCTATAGCACACGCTCATCGGGTGACGTGCCGTCCGCCAGTACTCAAGTTGTGATTGGCGACACCATGGGCGAATTAATGCTGTTGTACGGCATTGCCGATCTCGCCTTTGTCGGCGGTTCGTTGGTTGAGCGTGGTGGACATAATCCACTTGAGGCAGCGGCACATGCCATTCCTGTGCTGATGGGGCCGCATACCTTTAATTTCAAAGATATCTGCGCCCGTCTTGAGCAGGCGAGCGGACTGATTACGGTCACCGATGCCGCATCCCTCACCAAAGAGGTCTCCTCATTACTGACTGATGCGGATTATCGTAATTTCTACGGTCGTCACGCCGTTGAAGTGTTATATCAAAATCAGGGTGCGCTGCAGCGCCTGCTCCAACTGCTGGAACCTTATCTGCCCCCGAAAACGCATTGAGGACTGTGATGCAAAAACGCGCGATTTATCCGGGTACTTTCGATCCCATTACCAATGGTCATCTCGATATTGTCACGCGCGCAGCCTGCATGTTTGATACGGTGATCCTGGCGATCGCCTCCAGTCCCAGCAAAAAACCGATGTTTGACCTGAAAGAGCGCGTTGCGCTGGCGCAAGCCGCCACCGCCCATCTCGCCAACGTTGAAGTGGTGGGTTTTAGCGATCTGATGGCACATTTTGCTCGCGTCCAGCAGGCGAACATTCTGATCCGCGGCCTGCGTGCCGTGGCTGATTTTGAGTATGAGATGCAGCTGGCGCACATGAATCGCCATCTGATGCCCGAGCTGGAAAGCGTCTTCCTGATGCCGTCAAAAGAGTGGTCGTTTATCTCCTCTTCGCTGGTGAAAGAGGTTGCACGTCATGCGGGTGATGTGACCCATTTCCTGCCGGCAAACGTGCATCAGGCGTTGATGGATAAGCTTAAGTAGTTTCCTGCCTGCTTACCGGATAGCGCTCGCGTATCCGGCCTGCAAATCGATCACTTCTGACACTGACGGCAGTAAAACGTCGCCCGCTGCGCATGCTTAGAGGCCACAATCGGCGAACCACATACCCGGCACGGTTCCCCTTTGCGGCCATAGACCTGCAGCTCCTGTGCAAAATAGCCCGGCTTACCGTCACTTTGCAGGAAATCTTTCAGAGTGGTTCCACCCTGCTCAATCGAACGCTGTAGCACCGCTTTAATGACCTTAACCAACAACCCGTACTCATCTGCAGAGAGAGATGAGGCCAGCCGATCGGGATGGATCCCGGCGGCAAACAGGGATTCGCTGGCGTAGATATTACCGACGCCGACTACCAGCTTGTTATCCATCAGCCAGGGTTTAATCGGGGTCTTCTTCTTCGCACACATCGTTTGCAGGTAAGCGGCGTTAAAAGCGTCGCTCAACGGCTCTGGCCCCAGATGCGCCAGTACATTGTGCCCTTCCAGTTCTTTGGTCCACAGCCAGGCGCCAAAGCGCCGGGGATCGGTGTAACGCAGGACTTTGCCGTTGCTCATCACCAGGTCGACGTGGTCATGCTTCTGCGGCGGAAGCTCCTCCGGCAGAATACGCAGGCTGCCAGACATTCCCAGATGGATGATGATCCAACCGTCCGGCAACTCCAGCAGCAGGTATTTGGCCCGGCGCTGCACGCTGAGAACCGGCTTATCGCTCAGGGTGTGGATCTCAGTGGATACCGGCCAGCGCAGGCGACCGTTGCGTACGATAGCATGCAGAATGGTCTCACCCACCAGATGCGGCTCAATACCCCGGCGGCTGGTCTCTACCTCAGGTAATTCAGGCATGTTTCCTCCCTTGAGATTCACAAATTGAGATTCGCAGAATGCAAAAAACCCCGCAATTGCGGGGTTTTTCAATACAAGGAAACTAAAATTATTTAATTTTAGCTTCTTTGTACAGTACGTGCTGGCGTACAACTGGATCAAACTTTTTCAGTTCCAGTTTTTCCGGCTTAGTACGTTTGTTCTTCGTGGTGGTGTAGAAGTGACCTGTACCAGCAGAAGAAACCAGCTTGATTTTCTCACGAATACCTTTAGCCATGATTTATTTCCTCTTTAAGTACTTAGTACTTTTCGCCACGGGCACGCAGTTCGGACAGAACTGTATCGATGCCTTTCTTATCAATAACACGCATACCTTTAGCAGATACACGCAGGGTGACAAAACGCTTCTCGCTCTCAACCCAGAAACGGTGAGAGTGCAGGTTCGGCAGGAAACGGCGTTTAGTCGCGTTCAGTGCGTGGGAACGGTTGTTACCGGTCACCGGACGCTTGCCAGTAACTTGGCAGACTCGGGACATGTCTATTCTCCAAAAATCAAATTAGCTCGAGCTTCGTATGGGGTATCGGCGCCTCGTCAGGCTTTACAGCCCGGTCATCGCGTAGTTCTAAGTGAACCATCGATTGCCAGGCCCAATTGCCAAACCCGAGATTCTCAAAGGTGGCGTAGTATACGCTGACTCGAGGATGTGCTCAAGTCCCGAACAGACAAAGATCCCGATGGATCGCGAGAAACGGCTTAAATCCATCCACGTTCGGCAAAGGAAACGTACTCTCCTCGGCCGATGACCAGATGGTCAATCACGCGAATATCCATGAATTTACAGCATTTCACGATACGTTCGGTCACGTCTCTATCGGCTTTACTCGGTTCAGCGCGCCCCGAGGGGTGATTATGCGCGAGGATCACGCCGGCAGCATTCACTTTTATCGCTTCGCGCACAATTTCGCGCGGATGTACCTCAACATGGCTCAGGGTACCAGAAAACAGCCGGGAATGTTTCAGCACCCGGTTTTGATTATCCAGGAAAATAACCATAAAAATTTCACGCTCTTCTTCCGCCAGCTGGCTGTGAACAAATTCCCGGGCGATATCCGGATTTTCCAGCGGGTTGACCTCCTGTACCCCCGAGCAGTAGTAACGACGGGCCAGCTCCGCAATGCCTCTGAGCTGGGCGAACGTCGCAATACCAATCCCTTCGACCTGCGTGAACGCCTCCAGTTCGGCAGTCAGCAAGCCATACAGGGAACCAAAATGCTGCAGTAAATCCTTTGCAAGCGTAAAAACGTCTTTCCCTCGCGTTCCGGTGCGCAAAAACAACGCCAGCAGCTCTTCATCCGTCAGCGATGTCACACCATCGCGTAGCATTTTTTCCCGCGGTAACAGCGGGGACAGTGTATCCATACCCAACCCTCCTCCATAGGCCCGCTATGCTGCCACAGAGATCGGAACCTCACGATGAGGTATTGCGCGTATTGCGTAGCGCCTCGCAAAGTGATGGACGGACAAAATCACGATGCTTTTCGGATTGTGATAAAATGTCCGCCTCTCAGGTGAACCCAACAGGAAAGAATCATGATCAGCCTGGCCGGTAAAAAAATCGTTCTCGGCGTCAGCGGCGGCATTGCAGCCTATAAAGCGCCGGATCTGGTGCGCCGTTTGCGTGAGCGCGGAGCAGAAGTGCGGGTAGCGATAACCGAGGGAGGTAAAGCCTTCATTACGCCGATGAGCCTGCAGGCCGTCTCTGGCTACCCGGTTTCAGACAGTCTACTCGACCCGGCAGCCGAGGCGGCAATGGGCCATATCGAGCTGGGCAAGTGGGCAGATTTAGTCATCCTCGCTCCGGCCACCGCCGATTTGATCGCCCGTGTTGCAGCCGGTATGGCTAACGATCTGGTGTCCACCATCTGCCTGGCGACACCGGCACCCGTCGCCGTGGTCCCGGCAATGAACCAGCAGATGTATCGTAACGCGGCAACCCAGCACAATCTTGCGACGCTGGCCTCTCGCGGGCTGCTAATTTGGGGGCCAGACAGCGGCAGCCAGGCCTGCGGCGATGTGGGCCCCGGTCGCATGCTGGATCCGCTCGCGATTGTCGATTTGGCCGCCAGCCATTTTTCGCCTGTCAACGATCTGCAACATCTCAGCATCATGATTACCGCGGGCCCGACGCGTGAGCCGTTGGATCCCGTGCGCTACATCACGAATCAAAGCTCCGGCAAGATGGGCTTTGCGATTGCCGCAGCTGCCGCACAGCGCGGTGCCAACGTCACGCTGGTGAGCGGCCCCGTTTCGCTGCCGACCCCGCTGCGGGTGCAGCGCATTGATGTCACCACCGCCCTGGAAATGGAAGCCGCTGTACAGGCACATGCGCAACAGCAGCAGATTTTTATCGGCTGCGCCGCTGTGGCCGACTACCGTGCTGCCGCCATAGCGGATGAAAAAATTAAGAAGCAAGGCGATGAAATCACGATAACAATGGTGAAAAACCCGGATATCGTCGCCGGCGTCGCCGCGCTGAAAAACCGGCGACCTTACGTCGTTGGATTTGCCGCAGAAACAAATAATGTGGAAGAATATGCCCGGCAAAAACGTACCCGCAAAAACCTCGATTTGATTTGCGCGAACGACGTATCGCTGGCCACACAAGGATTTAACAGCGACAGCAACGCACTGCACCTATTCTGGCAGGATGGAGATAAAGTCCTACCGCTTGAGCGCAAGGAACTCCTGGGCCAACAATTACTGGACGAGATCGTTACCCGTTATGATGAAAAAAATCGACGTTAAGATTCTGGACCCGCGTGTTGGTCAGCAATTTCCGCTGCCGACCTATGCCACCTCCGGCTCTGCCGGTCTTGACCTGCGTGCCTGTCTCGACGACGCCGTAGAACTGGCGCCGGGCGCAACAACGCTGTTGCCGACCGGCCTGGCCATCCACATTGCCGACGCTTCTCTGGCGGCAGTGATCCTGCCACGCTCTGGCCTGGGCCATAAGCATGGCATCGTGCTGGGCAATCTGGTGGGGCTTATTGACTCCGACTATCAGGGTCAGTTGATGGTGTCGGTATGGAACCGTGGCCAGGACAGTTTCACGATCCAACCCGGCGAACGTGTCGCCCAGATGGTTTTTGTGCCGGTGGTACAAGCTGAATTCAATCTGGTAGAAGACTTTGACGCGACCGATCGCGGGGAAGGCGGCTTCGGCCATTCCGGGCGTAAATAAACCCGGCTAAACGCATCCCACAGCGCAATAACGCAATAACAAACCGCAAACGTCAGTTTGCGGTCGCTGTGTGGATGTCAGCCTGACAAGTGCTTATTTTCAGGGGTATTTTGTAACATGGCAGAAAAACAAACTGCGAAAAGGAATCGTCGCGAAGAAATACTTCAGTCTCTGGCTCTGATGCTTGAATCCAGCGATGGTAGTCAACGCATTACTACCGCTAAGCTGGCCGCCTCTGTTGGCGTGTCGGAAGCGGCGCTATACCGTCATTTCCCCAGTAAAACGCGTATGTTTGACAGCCTGATCGAATTTATCGAAGACAGCCTGATCACGCGTATTAACCTGATTCTGAAAGATGAGAAGGACACCACCGCGCGTTTGCGCCTGATTGTGCTGCTGATCCTCGGTTTCGGTGAACGTAACCCGGGCCTGACCCGTATCCTGACCGGCCACGCGCTGATGTTTGAACAGGATCGACTGCAGGGACGGATTAACCAGCTGTTTGAACGCATTGAAGCGCAGCTACGCCAGGTACTACGTGAAAAGAAAATGCGTGAAGGCGAAGGCTACAGCACAGATGAAACGCTGCTTGCCGGGCAGGTTCTGGCCTTCTGCGAAGGGATGCTCTCCCGCTTTGTGCGCAGCGAATTCAAATATCGCCCTACGGAAGATTTTGAGGCTCGCTGGCCATTAGTCGCGACACAGCTGCGATAACCGCCTGCCGGATGGCGGCTGCACCACATCCGGCCAACAGGCCCGGTAAGCGCAGCGCCACCGGGCAGTTTACTCAGACGCCAAACGCTTCCCGATAGGCGCGCACCGCCGTCAGGCTTTCAGCCATTTCCGGCTTCTCTTCCAGATACGCTATCAGGTCTTTCAGGGTGATAATTGAGGTCACCGTGCAGCCATAATCACGCTCCACTTCCTGGATGGCAGAGATCTCGCCGCGGCCCCGTTCCTGACGATCAAGAGAAATCAGCACGCCCGCAAGCGTCGCATCATTCGCCTGAATAATTTCCATCGATTCACGGATTGCCGTACCGGCGGTGATCACGTCGTCTACCAGCATCACACGCCCCTGCAGCGCGCTGCCGACCAGGCTACCGCCCTCACCGTGCGTTTTAGCTTCTTTACGGTTAAAGCAGTACGGCACATCGCGATCGTGATGCTCTGCCAGCGCCACGGCGGTGGTGGTGGCAATCGGAATACCTTTATAGGCCGGGCCAAACAGTAAATCGAAATCAATCCCGGAATCCACCAGCGCTTCGGCATAGAAACGGCCTAACAGGGCCAGATCGCGCCCGGTATTAAACAGCCCGGCGTTAAAGAAATAGGGGCTCTTACGCCCGGATTTCAACGTAAATTCGCCAAACTTAAGTACCTGCTTGCTAAGCGCAAACTCAATAAACTGGCGCTGATACGGTTTCATGGATTCGCTCCTTACTTTTCTACAGACAAAAAAAAGGCGACTCATCAGTCGCCTTTAAATCAATTTTCTAACGCCGCTTTCTGCGTCGTCACAATGGACTCAATTCCCCCTCGGGCTAACGCCAGCAAGGTCAGGAGTTCTTCATGGGTAAACGGCTCGCCTTCAGCGGTGCCCTGGACTTCAATGATGCGACCGTCTTCGGTCATCACCACGTTCATGTCGGTTTCGGCTGCGGAGTCTTCAACGTACTCCAGATCGCACAGCGCTTCGCCGTTAACGATCCCCACGGACACTGCAGCCACCATGCCTTTAAGCGGGTTCGCTTTCAGCTTACCGGCAGCAATCAGCTTGTTCAGGGCATCAGCCAGCGCCACGCAGGCACCGGTGATAGAAGCCGTGCGGGTACCGCCATCAGCCTGGATCACATCGCAGTCCAGCGTGATGGTGAATTCACCCAGCACCTTCAAATCGACAGCGGCGCGCAGCGCACGGGCGATCAGACGCTGAATTTCCATGGTACGGCCACCTTGCTTACCCTTCGCCGCTTCGCGAGCGTTACGGGTATGGGTGGAGCGTGGCAGCATGCCGTATTCGGCGGTGATCCAGCCCTGACCCTGGCCTTTCAGAAAGCGCGGTACGCCCTCTTCAATGGAGGCGGTGCACAGCACTTTGGTGTCACCAAATTCAACCAGCACGGAGCCTTCAGCGTGTTTTGTATAGTTACGGGTCAGGGTGACGGGGCGCACCTGGTTGGCGCTACGACCTGATGGACGCATGATGATATCTCCGGGCTTGAAACGAATGTGGCTGCGCATTATACGGATTAAACGTGCTTATTCCTATCCTGAGAAAGCCCCAAAAGCTATAATCCCCCCATCTCTCCTTTAAAAACGGGAATCTCTATGATCCGCAGTATGACCGCCTACGCCCGGCGTGAAATCAAGGGTAGCTGGGGTAGCGCTACCTGGGAATTGCGCTCGGTAAACCAGCGCTATCTTGAAACCTATTTCCGTATGCCGGAGCAGTTTCGCAGTCTTGAGCCGGTCGTGCGTGAGCGCATCCGTGCCCGTCTGACGCGCGGAAAGGTTGAATGTAATCTGCGTTTCGAACCTGACGCGAGCGCACAAGGGGAGCTGATCCTCAATGAAAAACTGGCTAAGCAGCTGGTGAACGCCGCCAACTGGGTCAAAATGCAGAGCGATGAAGGCGAAATCAACCCGGTTGATATTCTGCGTTGGCCTGGCGTAATGGCAGCAGGAGAGCAGGATCTGGATGCCATTACCGCAGAAATCCTCGGTGCACTTGATGGCGCGCTGGATGATTTCATCGCCGCCCGCGAAACCGAAGGTCAGGCGTTAAAAGTGCTGATCGAGCAACGACTGGAAGGCGTGAGCGGCGAAGTGGTTAAGGTCCGTTCCCATATGCCAGAAATTCTGCAATGGCAGCGTGAGCGTCTCGTCGCCAAACTGGAAGATGCCGAAGTTCAGCTGGAAAATAACCGCCTTGAGCAGGAGCTGGTGCTGATGGCCCAGCGTATTGACGTTTCCGAAGAGCTGGATCGTCTGGAAGCGCACATCAAAGAGACCTACAATATTCTTAAGAAAAAAGAAGCAGTTGGTCGCCGTCTCGACTTTATGATGCAGGAGTTCAACCGTGAATCGAACACCCTGGCATCGAAGTCGATTAATGCTGACGTGACCAAATCAGCTATCGAGTTGAAAGTGCTGATTGAGCAAATGCGCGAACAGATTCAGAACATCGAATAAGTAGTGGCGCTCAGTTTTGTTGATGATGGCTCCATTAAGGGGCCATTTCTGTTTGCGAACCGCAAAAAAATCTAATGTGAAAATTTGTCAAAAACCGCAGAAACCTACTCATAAAGCCAACCCTCCATTAGTTAACCTAAGGCATCATCGCTCGCACAAGAAAATCTAAATCGTGAGCCAGAGCACAAAACGCTACTCTTTCGCCCTCAACTCTGGGGGGTAACATGCTGCTGCACATTTTGTATCTGATCGGTATCACCGCTGAAGCGATGACGGGTGCCCTGGCAGCAGGGCGACGTCGGATGGATACCTTCGGCGTGATTATTATCGCCACGGCAACCGCGCTGGGCGGCGGTTCGGTCCGCGATATCCTGCTGGGCCACTACCCGCTCGGCTGGGTGCAGCATCCTGAATACGTGATTATTGTGGCCGTCGCTGCTGTACTGACCACCATCGCTGCACCAGTTATGCCCCACCTGCGACGTCTGTTCCTCGTGCTGGATGCCCTTGGCCTGATCGTCTTCTCGATTATTGGTGCCCAGGTTGCGCTGGATATGGGCGAAGGCCCGGTCATCGCCACCATTGCTGCGGTAATCACCGGCGTGTTCGGCGGCGTACTGCGGGATATGTTCTGTAAACGCATCCCGCTGGTCTTTCAGAAAGAACTCTACGCGGGTGTGTCTTTTGCTGCCGCCGTACTGTATGTCGCCCTGCAACACTACGTGAGCAACCACGATGTGGTGATCATCTCCACGCTGCTGTTTGGCTTCACCGCCCGCATGCTGGCGCTGCGTTTAAAACTGGGGCTCCCGGTTTTTCATTACCGGCACGACAGCCATTAATGCGCTAAAACCCCGGGACGTCCTGCTCACCCAGCCATACCGTCAGGGCGTTAACCATGGGGTGGTGCGTAAATTCCACCAGCCTGCGCGCCCTTTTTGCACCGACGCCAGGCACCTGCTGCCAGCGGCGCGCGTCCCTGCTCTGTATCTGCGCCCAGCTTCTGTCGCTCAGGGCACGCATAGCCGCCCGCGGGAGCGGGATCCCAAGCGCATCCAGCCAGCGGGGAAAAGGCTGACGACGTACCAGGTTAAATTGATGCCATAGCTGCTGGCCCCGCTGTGACGTTAATCCTGGTGTCTGCTGCAACTGAGCCTCAGTCAGCGCAAGCCAGGAAAAGAGATGCTCAAAATGATGCCCCTGATCCAGCGCCTGCCAGCCCGCCTCGCCCAGTCCGGTGATATCCAAAACTGCAGCTGAACTGAGCCACTTCAGCCGGGCCATAAACTGCTCACGGCATTCCGGTGTCGCATAGAAACAGGTAAGCGGCGTAAAGCGTGAGGCCGGCGGCTCGGGCTTATGCCGTTCACTCGTCCGCCAGACAACCTTATCCACGCGCGGGATCCCCTGTCCGGCCAGGCTTATCAGGATCTGATCGCCCGGGGCGATATCCAGCGCCTGCCAGTGCCCCACCGACCCCAGATTCACGCGCTGCACTCGTTTATCATCGAGTTGTACCGGCTCGAGTGCGGCAACCACGGCGATCCTGCCGGTACGTCCCACGGCAAAGTTAATGGCCCTGACCTCTGCGATCTGAGCAACGGGGGCGTATTTCCACGCCACCACCCAACTGCCCTCCCCGGGCAGCCAACGTTCACCTGTGGGCTCCTGTGCCGAACGGATCACGATACCATCGGTGACAAAGGGCAGGGGCGACGTCAGCCAGCGATTGCGCTGTGTTTCCACCTCATCCAGCGAGTTGATTTGCCTCGTCCACTGCTCAGTAAGAGTGAAACCCGCATGGGTCAACGCCTGCAGACGTTCAGGCATCGACGCGGGGCCATTCGGCCATGCCCAGATAAAGATGCCGATATTGTCCAGGCTCTGGCTATCACCCTGCCGCATCATCGCCCCGGCTACTTTTGCCCGGGCATTCATCCCACCCATCTCCTTCTGAATGTGGTTATCGCGCTGTAGAAACAGCTCGCCCTGTAGCACGCTGTTGGCAAGCGCTCCCGTCAACTGCGCGGGCATAGACGGCATGCGCTTCACTTTCGCGGTCCAGTCTTCGCCTTTCAGGCCGTTGCCCCGGCTGGTCGCCTGCACCAGCTTTCCCTCGCGGTAAACCAGCGTCACCGCCACGCCGTCCACCTTCGGCTGTACCCACAGATCGCGGCGCGATAGCATCCACTGCCGAAGCCCGGCTTTATCCGCCACCTTCTGCACCCCGGTATGGCTGACCGGGTGCCTGACCGACCCGGTTGCCGGCGCCAGCGATTCAGCAACTTGTTCGGCGCCAAAGCAGCGCTGCCACTGTTTCAGCCGGGCAGCCAGCTGATCGTACACCTCATCATTGACCTCACTTACGCCCTCTTTCCAGTACGCCGTATTCCAGCGGGTAATTTGACCCTGCAGGCGAGCGATCTCCTGCTCTGCCTTTGCGGGCGACCACACGGGGCATACCGCCAGCCCGTAGCCGCTCCAGATGATCATCACAACGCTTAACGCTCTCCACATTGTCACTCCTCCCTGTTTTGCAACGGGTATAACGCAGCACAGCGCCGCAGGCGACAGGCAGAAGCAAAGGTTGCGAGGGGATATCCGCACTTTGTTTCTGTTGCAGCAACTGGCGGAGAAAAGTGGAAAAAGGTGAGCAAAAATCAACGATGAAGAGGAAAAAGTGTGACAAAGGCTACGTCACGAAGCGGCGACGTGTATAATAAGCCCGTATGTAGGACTTCAACGCTATCAACATACAAAGACTCTCATGGCTCAAGGCACGCTTTATATTGTTTCTGCCCCTAGTGGCGCGGGTAAATCCAGCCTGATTCAGGCGCTGTTAAAAACCCAACCGTTGTACGATACGCAGGTTTCTGTTTCTCACACCACGCGGGCACCGCGTCCGGGTGAAGTGCACGGTGAACACTATTTCTTTGTCGATCACGCTGAATTTAAAACGATGATTGGCCGGGATGCGTTTCTTGAACACGCAGAAGTCTTCGGTAACTACTACGGAACCTCGCGTGAAACCATTGAGCAGGTCCTGGCAACGGGCGTAAACGTATTTCTGGATATCGACTGGCAGGGCGCGCAGCAAATTCGCAAGAAAATGCCGCAGGCTCGCAGCATCTTTATCTTACCGCCGTCGAAAGATGAGCTGGACCGTCGTCTGCGTGGTCGCGGCCAGGACAGCGAAGACGTTATCGCAAAACGTATGGCCCAGGCAGTTGCGGAAATGAGCCATTACGCCGAATATGATTATCTGATTGTGAATGATGATTTCGATACCGCCCTGGGCGATTTGAAAACCGTTATTCGCGCCGAACGCCTGCGCATGAGCCGCCAGAAGCAGCGACATGACGCATTAATCACCAAACTGTTGGCAGACTGAACCCACATTCAGTATCATGCCCAGTCATTTCTTCATCTGTGGAGCATTTTAAGTATGGCACGCGTAACTGTTCAGGACGCTGTAGAGAAAATTGGTAACCGTTTTGACCTGGTGCTGGTCGCCGCGCGTCGCGCTCGTCAGATGCAGTCAGGCGGCAAAGATCCGCTGGTACCGGAAGAAAACGATAAAACCACCGTTATCGCGCTGCGCGAAATCGAAGAAGGTCTGATCAACAACCAGATCCTCGACGTACGTGAGCGCCAGGAGCAGCAAGAGCAGGAAGCCGCAGAACTGCAGGCCGTTACCGCCATTGCTGAAGGTCGTCGTTAATTAAACCTGCGGGTCGCCCTTGTATCTGTTTGAAAGCCTGAATCAACTGATTCAAAACTACCTGCCGGTAGACCAGATTAAGCGTCTCCAGCAGGCGTATCTCGTTGCACGTGACGCTCACGAGGGCCAGACACGTTCAAGCGGTGAACCCTATATCACGCACCCGGTAGCGGTGGCCTGTATTCTGGCCGAGATGAAACTCGACTATGAAACGTTGATGGCTGCCCTGCTGCATGACGTGATTGAAGATACCCCCGCCACCTACCAGGATATGGAACAGCTGTTTGGCAAAAGCGTTGCCGAGCTGGTGGAAGGGGTGTCTAAGCTTGATAAGCTGAATTTCCGCGACAAGAAAGAGGCGCAGGCCGAAAACTTTCGCAAGATGATCATGGCGATGGTGCAGGATATCCGCGTCATTCTGATCAAACTCGCCGACCGCACCCACAACATGCGCACGCTGGGCTCACTGCGCCCGGATAAACGTCGTCGCATTGCCCGTGAAACCCTCGAAATTTACAGCCCGCTGGCGCACCGTTTAGGTATTCATCACATCAAAACCGAACTCGAAGAGCTGGGTTTTGAAGCGCTGTATCCAAACCGCTTCCGGGTGATCAAAGAGGTGGTGAAAGCCGCACGTGGCAACCGTAAAGAGATGATTCAGAAGATCCTCTCTGAAATTGAAGGGCGTTTACAGGAAGCCGGCATCCCCTGTCGCGTCAGCGGTCGAGAAAAGCATCTGTACTCTATCTACTGCAAAATGGTGCTCAAAGAGCAGCGTTTTCACTCGATCATGGATATCTACGCGTTTCGCGTGATCGTCCATGATTCTGACACTTGCTATCGCGTACTCGGTCAGATGCACAGCCTGTACAAACCACGTCCTGGGCGGGTGAAAGACTATATTGCCATTCCAAAAGCGAACGGATATCAGTCTCTGCACACCTCGATGATTGGTCCGCACGGCGTGCCGGTTGAAGTACAGATTCGTACCGAAGACATGGACCAGATGGCGGAGATGGGTGTTGCCGCGCACTGGGCCTACAAAGAGCATGGCGGTGAAAGCAGCACTACCGCGCAAATCCGCGCCCAGCGCTGGATGCAAAGCCTGCTGGAGCTGCAACAAAGCGCCGGCAGCTCGTTTGAATTTATCGAGAGCGTTAAATCCGATCTCTTCCCGGATGAGATTTACGTTTTCACGCCAGAAGGGCGCATTGTCGAGCTGCCTGCAGGCGCTACCCCGGTCGATTTTGCGTACGCCGTGCATACCGATATCGGCCATGCCTGCGTCGGTGCGCGCGTCGACCGCCAGCCGTATCCCCTGTCACAGCCGCTGACCAGCGGCCAGACGGTCGAAATCATTACCGCTCCGGGTGCTCGCCCGAACGCGGCGTGGCTGAACTTTGTCGTGAGCTCGAAAGCCCGCGCTAAAATCCGCCAGTTGCTGAAAAACCTTAAACGCGATGATTCCGTGAGTCTGGGTCGTCGTCTGCTCAATCACGCGCTGGGCGGTAGCCGCAAGCTGGCTGAGATCCCGCAAGAGAACGTTCAGCGTGAAATCGAGCGCATGAAGCTCGCCTCGCTTGACGATCTGCTGGCCGAAATCGGCCTTGGCAATGCGATGAGCGTGGTAGTGGCGAAGAACCTGCAACAGGGTGAAACGTCGGTACCGCAGCCATCTTCAGGCAGCGGACATCTGCCGATCAAAGGCGCCGACGGGGTGTTAATTACCTTCGCCAAGTGCTGCCGACCGATCCCTGGCGACCCGATTATCGCTCACGTCAGTCCCGGTAAAGGGCTGGTTATCCATCATGAATCCTGTCGTAACATCCGTGGCTACCAGAAAGAGCCTGAGAAGTTTATGGCGGTGGAGTGGGATAAAGAGACCGAGCAGGAATTTATCACCGAGATCAAGGTGGATATGTTCAACCACCAGGGCGCACTGGCGAACCTGACGGCGGCAATCAACACGGCCTCTTCCAATATTCATAGCCTGAATACCGAAGAGAAAGATGGCCGTGTCTACAGCGCCTTTATTCGTCTGAGCGCGCGCGACCGTGTGCATCTGGCGAATATCATGCGCAAAATCCGCGTGATGGCTGACGTTATTAAAGTCACCCGTAACCGAAACTAGTCTTATGAATGCACAGCGTTATGCACGTATCTGTGAGATGCTCGCCAGGCGTCAGCCTGACCTGACAGTTTGCATGGAGCAGGTCCATAAACCGCATAACGTCTCTGCCATCGTCCGTACCGCCGATGCCATCGGCGTACATGAAGTCCACGCCGTCTGGCCGGAAGGTCGGATCCGCACCATGGCCTCATCTGCCGCAGGCAGTAACAGCTGGGTGCAGGTTCACACTCACCCCACCATCAGCGACGCCGTCTCGCACCTGAAAGGGCGTGGGATGCAGGTGCTGGCAACCCACCTTTCCGATAACGCTGTCGACTTCCGTGAGGTTGATTACACCCGCCCGACCTGCATTCTGATGGGTCAGGAGAAAACCGGGATCACCCAGGAAGCACTAGACCTCGCGGATCAGGACATTATCATTCCGATGACCGGTATGGTGCAGTCGCTGAACGTCTCCGTCGCTTCGGCGCTCATTCTGTACGAAGCCCAGCGTCAGCGGCAAAATGCCGGGATGTACAAGCGCGAGAACAGCATGCTGCCGCAAGATGAACAGCAGCGTCTGCTGTTTGAAGGCGGTTACCCGGTGCTGGCCCGCGTGGCAAAGCAGAAAAACTTACCTTACCCCCACGTGAACATGCAGGGCGAAATTGAAGCCGATGCCACGTGGTGGGCCACCATGCAGTCGGCGAAGTAGATCATGCAAGGCCGCCTGCTGGATGCTGTACCGCTAAATTCGCTGACCGGCGTGGGGGCGGCGCAGAGCAGCAAACTGGCAAAAATAGGTCTGCACACCGTGCAGGATCTCCTCCTGCACCTCCCCCTGCGCTATGAAGACCGCACCCATCTTTATCAGATTGGCGAGCTGCTGCCCGGAATTTACGTCACGGTAGAAGGCGAAGTCCTGAACTGTAATGTCACCTTCGGCGGCCGCCGGATGATGACCTGTCAGATCAGCGATGGCACCGGCATTCTGACGATGCGCTTTTTTAACTTCAGCGCGGCGATGAAAAACAGCCTCGCCACTGGACGACGCGTGCTGGCCTATGGCGAAGCCAAACGCGGGAAGTACGGCGCGGAGATGATCCACCCGGAATACCGCGTGCAGGGCGATCTCAGCACTCCGGAATTACAGGAAACCCTGACCCCGGTCTACCCGACCACCGAAGGTATTAAGCAGGCGACGCTGCGCAAGCTGACCGACCAGGCGCTGGAGCTGCTTGATACCTGCGCCATCATCGAACTGCTGCCGCCCGAGCTGGCGCAAGGAATGATGAGTCTGCCGGAAGCGATGCGCACCCTGCATCGCCCGCCGCCGACGCTGCAGTTAAGCGATCTGGAGAGCGGACAACATCCTGCCCAGCGACGATTAATTCTCGAAGAGCTGCTGGCGCATAACCTGAGCATGCTGGCGCTACGTGCCGGTGCCCAGCGTTTTCACGCCCTGCCGCTTGCCACCCACGATGATTTAAAAGATAAGCTGCTGGCCTCGCTGCCGTTCAAACCGACCGGCGCACAGGCCCGCGTGACCGCCGAGATCGAGCGCGATATGGCGCTGGATGTACCGATGATGCGCCTGGTGCAGGGCGACGTGGGCTCAGGTAAAACGCTGGTCGCCGCGCTGGCTGCGTTACGCGCTATTGCGCACGGCAAGCAGGTGGCGCTGATGGCGCCGACCGAGCTGCTGGCCGAGCAGCACGCCACGAACTTCCGCAACTGGTTTGCGCCGCTGGGCATTGAAGTGGGCTGGCTGGCCGGGAAGCAAAAAGGCAAAGCGCGACAGGCCCAGCAGGACGCGATTGCCAGCGGTCAAGTACAGATGATTGTCGGCACCCACGCTATCTTCCAGGAACAGGTGCAGTTTAACGGCCTGGCGCTGGTGATCATTGATGAGCAGCACCGCTTTGGTGTGCATCAGCGTTTGGCGCTGTGGGAAAAAGGGCTCCAGCAAGGATTCCATCCCCATCAGCTGATCATGACCGCGACGCCGATCCCGCGCACGCTGGCGATGACGGCTTATGCCGACCTCGACACCTCGACCATCGACGAGTTGCCGCCAGGGCGTACGCCGGTAACCACAGTCGCCATCCCGGATACCCGTCGCAACGACATTATCGATCGCGTGCGCAACGCCTGTACTCAGGAAGGCCGTCAGGCTTACTGGGTGTGTACCTTGATTGAAGAGTCCGATCTGCTGGAAGCGCAGGCGGCAGAAGCCACCTGGGAAGAGTTAAAGCTGGCCCTCCCGGAGCTGAACGTCGGACTGGTGCATGGCCGCATGAAGCCAGCAGACAAACAGGCGGTGATGCAGGCCTTCAAACAGGGTGAGCTGCATCTGCTGATTGCCACCACGGTAATTGAAGTGGGCGTAGACGTACCCAACGCCAGCCTGATGATTATCGAAAACCCGGAGCGTCTGGGTCTTGCGCAACTCCACCAGCTGCGTGGCCGCGTGGGCCGCGGCGCGGTGGCCTCACACTGCGTATTGCTCTATAAGGCACCGCTGTCAAAAACCGCGCAGAAGCGTCTGCAGGTGTTACGTGACAGCAACGACGGCTTTGTCATTGCGCAACAGGATCTGGAGATCCGCGGTCCCGGTGAATTACTGGGTACCCGCCAGACAGGGAATGCAGAGTTTAAAGTGGCCGATTTGCTGCGCGATCAGGCCATGATCCCCGAAGTTCAGCGTCTGGCACGTCATATCCATGAGCGCTATCCCGACCAGGCGGCAGCTTTAATTGACCGCTGGATGCCCGAGACCGAGCGTTATTCGAACGCCTGATCAGCCAAATAGCATCAGCCTCTTCCGCACCGTTAAAGAAAAGACGCATAACGAGCAGGGAATTATCCATGAATTTACATGGCAATCGTTTGCTTTTCTCATCCACTCGGCTAAAATGCCCGCTTTTCCTCGTGGGGATCGCCGCAGATGTCCGTTAACGCCTTAGAACAGCAAGATGCGCAACCGATTGCGCAGCCGCATAACAGTGAACTGATTTACCGTCTTGAAGACCGTCCGCCGCTGGCGCAGACCTTGTTTGCCGCCTGTCAGCATCTGCTGGCGATGTTCGTGGCGGTGATCACCCCTGCCTTACTGATCTGCCAGGCGCTCGGCTTACCGGCGCAGGACACCCAGCACATCATCAGCATGTCGCTGTTCGCGTCGGGCGTGGCCTCCATCATTCAGATTAAAGCCTGGGGTCCTGTGGGATCCGGTCTGCTGTCGATTCAGGGCACCAGCTTTAACTTTGTCGCCCCGTTGATCATGGGCGGTACCGCGCTGAAAACCGGCGGCGCCGATGTGCCGACGATGATGGCCGCGCTGTTCGGTACCCTGATGCTGGCGAGCTGCACCGAGATGGTCATCTCCCGCGTCCTGCACCTGGCGCGTCGGATTATTACCCCGCTGGTCTCCGGCGTGGTGGTGATGATTATCGGCCTGTCGCTGATTCAGGTGGGCTTGACCTCCATCGGGGGCGGTTACGCTGCGATGGCCGACCACACCTTCGGCGCCCCGAAAAACCTGCTGCTGGCGGGCGTGGTGCTGGCGATCATTATTCTGCTTAACCGTCAGCGTAACCCGTACCTGCGCGTCGCCTCGCTGGTGATCGCCATGGCCGCTGGCTACCTGGCCGCCTGGGCAATGGACATGCTGCCGCAGTCCAGTGCACCGACCGACAGCCCGCTGATCATGGTGCCAACGCCGCTGTATTACGGCCTGGGCATTGACTGGAATCTGCTTCTGCCGCTGATGCTGGTGTTTATGATCACCTCTCTGGAAACCATCGGCGACATCACCGCCACTTCCGATGTCTCTGAGCAGCCGGTCTCTGGCCCGCTATATATGAAGCGCCTGAAGGGCGGCGTGCTGGCGAACGGCCTGAACTCGTTTGTCTCCGGCGTGTTTAATACCTTCCCGAACTCCTGCTTCGGTCAGAACAACGGCGTGATCCAGCTGACCGGCGTTGCCAGCCGCTACGTGGGCTTTGTGGTGGCGCTGATGCTGATTGTGCTGGGCCTGTTCCCGGCAGTGAGCGGCTTCGTACAGCACATTCCTGAGCCGGTGCTCGGCGGCGCAACCTTAGTGATGTTTGGTACTATCGCGGCATCCGGCGTGCGCATCGTCTCCCGCGAGCCGCTGAACCGCCGCGCGATCATGATTATCGCCCTGTCGCTGGCCGTGGGTCTGGGCGTGTCGCAGCAGCCGCTGATCCTGCAGTTTGCCCCGGACTGGGTGAAAAACCTGCTCTCTTCCGGCATCGCAGCAGGCGGTATTACCGCTATCGTCCTGAACCTGATCTTCCCGCCAGAAAAGAACTAACCCTACCTGTACGGCAGCAGATCGTTGCTGCCGTACACGGAATTACACTATTCCTGCCTTGAGCATTGCGTATAAATCGTGCATAACTCCTTTATGTGCGTTTTACGTGATGGAAGACCATGAAATTTATTGGAAAGCTACTCATCGGTATTCTGGTTGTTCTGCTGGTTGCGATCCTCGCGCTCTATCTCCTTGTCCAGACGCGCTGGGGCTCGGCCCAGGTCAGCCGTTGGATCACGGAAAACACCGATTACGAGCTCAGTTTCGACCAGATGGATCACCGCTTCTCGTCCCCCAGCCACCTGGTGCTGAAAAACGTCACCTTCGGTCGCGACGGTAAACCGGCGACGCTGGTCGCAAAAATGGTGGATATTGGCGTGAGCAGCCGCCAGCTGACCGACCCGCTGCACATGGATACCATCACCCTGTTTGACGGCACGCTGAACCTCTCGCCGCAAACTGCCCCTCTCCCCCTGCAGGCCGATCGCCTGCTGCTGAACAACATGGCGTTTAACAGCCCCAATACCGAGTGGGATCTGAGCGCGCAGAAGGTGACCGGCGGCGTCAGCCCGTGGCAGCCCGAAGCGGGCAATGTGCTGGGGAAAAAAGCCAACATCCAGATGAGCGCCGGGTCGCTGACGTTAAACGGCGTGCCCGCCAGCAATGTGCTGATCCAGGGCGAACTTAACGGTAAAGAGGTGGTGCTGAGCACCATTGGCGCGGACATGGCGCTGGGCTCCATGACCGGCACCGCGCGGCGCGACGCCAACGGCGGCTGGAAGGTGGACAACATGCGCCTGAACGAGATCCGCCTGCAGAGCGATAAATCTCTGGCCGACTTTTTTGCCCCCATCACCACCCTGCCGTCGCTGCAGATTGGCCGCCTGGACGTGACCGACGCCCGCCTGCAGGGGCCGGACTGGGCCGTCACCGATCTCGATTTAAGCCTGCGCAACCTGACCCTGAGTAAGGGCGACTGGCAGAGCGAGGACGGTCGTCTGTCGATGAATGCCAGCGAATTTATCTACGGTTCCGTGCATCTGTTCGACCCGATCCTGAATGCGGAATTCTCCCCGCAGGGGATGGCCCTGCGCCAGTTCACCTCACGCTGGGAAGGCGGGATGGTGCGCACCTCCGGTAACTGGTTGCGCAGCGGCAAGGCGCTGGTGCTGGATGATGTCGCTATCGCCGGGCTAGAATACACCTTGCCGCAGAACTGGAAAGCGCAGTGGATGGAAACGTTGCCGACGTGGCTGAACAGCGTCACGCTGCGCAAATTCGGCCTGAGTCGCAACCTGGTGATCGACGTGGATCCGATCTTCCCGTGGCAGATCACCGCTCTCGACGGTTACGGCACTAATCTGCAGCTGGCGAAAGATCGCCAGTGGGGCGTCTGGGGCGGCACCGCCACCCTGAACGGGGCAGCCGCCACTTTTAACCGCGTGGACGTGCGCCGTCCGTCAATAGCGCTGACGGCAAATGCCTCGACGGTGGCGATCGGCGAGCTGAGCGCCTTTACTGAAAAAGGCATTCTGGAAGCCAGGGCCAGCATTTCGCAGCAGCCTGCGCGTCAGGCAACCATCAGCCTGACCGGGCGCGGCGTACCGCTGAACATCGTGCAGCAGTGGGGCTGGCCGGCGCTGCCGGTGACGGGCGATGGCAATATTCAGCTCACCGCTAGCGGCAACGTGCAGGCGAACGCGCCGCTAAAACCGACGGTCAATGGCAGGCTGAATGCGGTAAACATGGATAAACAGCAGGTGACGCAGACGATGACGGGCGGGCAGGTCAGTACGGTTGCGGAGCCGGTTGTTACACACTCACCCCAGCCCTCTCCCTGAAGGGAGAGGGAGCAAACCAGTACTCACTATTCCCTCTCCCCGATGGGGAGAGGGAATAGTGAGGGGACTCAGAGGTGAATCACCACCTCATTCCCTTCAGCTTTCACCACCACGCCCCACTCGCTACCCACGTGTGACGCACCTTTAACGCCGCTAATCTGCTGCACATTACGTAAACAGACGGACCAGCCCCGCGCCTCGCCGCTCCCCTTCAGGGTCAGGGTGTTGCCCGTGCGCGTTGCGGTCAGGGCAAACGCCACGGCACCGTTCAACTCAGGCACTTCACTTACCGCTGTCGCGCCATCGTCGAGGTTAAACAGCTGGAAGGCTGTCCCCTTGTTCCAGGCGTAGTCCGGCTTCTGGTCATTGTTGCCCAGCGCCAGCAGGGTGTTGTCGCGCACGTACACCGGCAGGCTCTGGAAGTCGTGCTGCTGTTTATGCCAGCGGCTGCCCGGGATTTGATCGTTATGCCACAGGTGCGTCCAGCGCCCTTCCGGCAGATAAAACTGCACGTCACCCGCCTCGCTGAACACCGGCGCAACCAGCACCGAATCACCGAGCATGTACTGGCGGTCGAGATAGTCGCACGCCGGATCGTCCGGGAACTCGAGCATCATCGCCCGCAGCATCGGGGTGCCGTGCTCCCGGGCCAGCGCCGCCTGACGATACAGGTACGGCATCATCCGGCATTTAAGCTGCGTGAAGTGGCGCACCACGTCGCAGGACTCATCGTCGTACGCCCAGGGTACCCGGTAGGATTTGCTCCCGTGCAGGCGGCTGTGGCTGGAGAGCAGCCCGAACGCGCACCAGCGTTTATAGACATCTGCCGGAGCGGTATTTTCGAACCCGCCGATATCGTGGCTCCAGAAACCAAACCCGGAGAGCCCAATCGACAGCCCGCCGCGCAGGCTTTCGGCCATCGATTCGTAGTTGGCGTAACAGTCGCCACCCCAGTGCACCGGGAACTGTTGCGCCCCCACCGAGGCCGAACGGGCAAACAGCACCGCCTCTTCCTCGCCGACGGTCTCTTTCAGCACGTTCCACACCAGCTCGTTATAGATGTAGGCATAGTGGTTGTGCATTTTCTGCGGATCGCTGCCGTCATGCCACACCACGTCCGTCGGGATGCGCTCGCCGAAGTCGGTCTTGAAGCAATCGACGCCGATATCCACCAGGCCTTTCAGCTTGTCGGCATACCATGCACAGGCTTCCGGATTGGTGAAGTCGTAGATCGCCAGCCCGGGCTGCCATTTATCCCACTGCCACAGCGAGCCATCCGGACGTTTCAGCAGATAGCCCTTCTCTTTCAGCTCTTTGAAGATCGGGGATTTCTGCCCGATGTACGGGTTGATCCACACGCAGACCTTCAGCCCTTTCGATTTAAGGCGGCGGATCATCCCTTCCGGATCCGGGAAGGTCACCGGGTCCCATTCAAAATCGCACCACTGGAAGGCCTTCATCCAGAAGCAGTCGAAGTGGAAGACGTGCAGCGGCAGGTCGCGCTCGGCCATGCCGTCGATAAAGCTGTTGACCGTCGCTTCATCGTAATTGGTGGTAAACGAGGTGGTGAGCCACAGGCCGAATGACCACGCCGGTGGCAGCGCCGGACGCCCGGTAAATTGCGTATAGCGGTTGAGCACCTCTTTCGGCGTTGGGCCGTCGATGACGAAATATTCCAGATACTCGCCTTCGACGCTGAACTGCACCTTGGAGACTTTCTCGGAGCCGATTTCGAACGAGACGTTTTCCGGGTGGTTCACCAGCACGCCGTAGCCGCGGTTGGTGAGGTAGAACGGGATATTTTTGTAGGACTGCTCGGTGCTGGTGCCGCCGTCGCGGTTCCAGGTTTCGACCGTCTGACCGTTGCGCACCAGAGCGGTAAAGCGCTCGCCCAGGCCGTAGACCGTTTCGCCCACGCCCAGATCCAGCCGCTCGAACATATAGTTGCGATCGCTGTTGCCGTCCTGCACGTAGCCGTTGTTTTTCAGCTGGCTGCCGGTGATGCGCTGGCCACCCCTGAGGAAATCCAGCGCCCAGAACTCGCCCTTAGTAACGCGAACGCTGACGTTGCCGCTTTTCAGTTCGGCAAATTCGGCGTTGTTTTCAATCTGCACCTTCACATCTTTCAGGACATTAAGTGGATAATGCGGGCCGTTATCCACCCCACCCTGGAAGTGCTCGATGCGCACACCGACAATGCCTTCCTGCGGCGCAAACAGGCGCACCGTGAACATTAAGGTGTCCAGCTGCCCGGCGCGCTCGCGCACGTCGCGCGGCGCCACATACACCACCAGGTCGTTACCCTGCTGTTCCACCTCGAATACCTGAACCGGCGAAATCACATTCATACCCGGTTGAATAAGCCAGTTTCCATCACTGATTTTCATGCTTACATCCTCTTAGTTCTGTAATTCTTTGCTGACCGGCAGCGTGTTGAAGTCCTGCTGATTTCGGCGTGCGCCCTGCGCCAGATCGTCCATGATTTTGAGCAGGAACGGCGTTTTCAGGCTGTAGAAGCGTTTGGCGATAATCGCGCTCAGCAGGTAGCACGCGGCCGGAACCAGCGTAAACAGGGCAATGATGATGCTGATGGTGGCGCTATTCTGGGTTTTGGCTGCAGCATCGTACCCGCCGCCTGCCAGCATCCAGCCAATGAGTGCCCCGCCGATCGCCAGGCCCAGCTTGAGCACGAACAGCGTGCCCGCGAAGCTGATGCCAGTCAGGCGTTTGCCATTGGTCCATTCGCCGTAGTCGACGGTATCGGACATCATCACCCACTGGATCGGCGTCACCAGCTGGTGCAGGACGCCAATCACAAAGATAAAGCCGAACATGGTGATGCTGGCCTGCATCGGGACGAAGAACATCGCCACGCTCGCCACCGCCAGCAGGGCGTTGGTCCACCAGAAGACGCTGACTTTGCACTTCCAGTCGGTGAGCGGTTTGGCCAGCGCCGAGCCAATCAGGTTGCCGACGCAGTAGGTGGTGAGGAAGGCGACGAACAGCTCCGGCGAGCCGAGGATCCAGGTGACGTAATACATCATCGCGCCGCCGCGCACGCAGACCGCGAGGATATTGAGGATGGTGAGCAGCCCGACGATGCGCCACTGGTCGTTTTGCCAGATATCGCGCAGATCTTCGCGCATGCCCGACGTGCTCGGCGGCACCTGGATGCGCTCTTTGGTGGTGAAGAAGCAGAACGCCAGCATCAGGAACGCCACCACCGACAGCACCGCGATGCCGCCCTGGAAGCCAAACGCTTTATCGTCGCCGCCAATCAGATTCACCAGCGGCATCATCAGCACCGTCGAGAGCATGCCGCCCGCGGTCGCCAGCACAAAGCGCCAGGACTGCAGGGAGATGCGCTGCGTCGGGTCGTTGGTGATCACTCCGCCCAGCGCGCAGTACGGGATATTGACCACGGTATACAGCAGGGTCAGCAGGGTGTAGGTGACGGCGGCGTAGATCATTTTGCCGTTCAGGCTGAGGTCTGGCGTGGTGTAGGCCAGCACGCAGACCAGGCCGAACGGGATCGCCCCAAACAAAATCCACGGCCGGAACTTACCCCAGCGGCTGCGGGTCCGGTCGGCCAGTAGGCCCATGCACGGGTCGGAGATAGCATCCAGCGCACGCGCCAGCAGGAACATGGTGCCGACAAACCCGGCGGGAATGCCGAAGATATCGGTGTAAAAAAACATCATGTACAACATAACGTTATCGAAAATGATGTGACTGGCAGCGTCACCCATGCCGTAACCAATTTTCTCTTTGACGGATAAGACTTCACTTTTCATGGCTGTTCCTGCGCCCGAAATGGGCTCTGAGACCGGTTACAGGTTTTGTAAACGATCCCCTTCCCGTCAGGTATTCCGTTTTCTGGTTACGTTTTTACGATTCTTGTTTTTTGTGATCGCGGTAAAACTGCTGACACCAAAAATGTAACATGAGGATTTCGTTGAGATTTATCGTCTAAAGGTAAGGCAGGTCAAAAAAGGGGAAGAAATAAGTGAGCGAAAGATTGGGGTAAATGATTGAAAGTAGATATAATGCGCCCCGCCTCCATGTAGCAATCGAGGCGCGGAAGATCGTCATCTCCGGTGAGGTGGCTGGACTTCAAATCCAGTTGGGGCCGCCAGCGGTCCTGGGCAGGTTCGACTCCTGTGATCTTCCGCCAGTTTTTTACTTTTTCTCGCGAACTTTTTTATAGTATGAAATAGATTCATTTAGCCAATTTGGTTGTGCTAGATTTTTAATTACCCATTGTATAAATTTTTCTGAATATCGATGTCGATTATCAATAGTATAATACATATCTGAGCTCTTTGTTTTTTGTACGTTATGTTTTTTAATAATAGCTGAGAATGAATATGTGGTTATCCTAACATCGCTTTGCAACTCATTGACTCTCTTGATTGCAGAGCCTTGATAATAAGGATGGGTAATATCGGGATCACGAGTCTCTCTGATAATAATTGCATTACTCCCGCTATTACCCATACCTAAGGATAGATCGCTTTCTTTTTCATTTTTCGTTAAGATGAGCCTATAATCTACAGCTATGCTAAATGAATTGGAATTTTGCTCTTTATCTGTGCTATGAAACCGAGCCAAAAATTCTTTTGCAATATGAGCCGTCATCTCTCCATAATTTTCTTTTATCGTAGCGATATCACTTCTAGGTCCATCCACGACAAGGCTTAACATTCCTACACTCTGCCCTGCTAACGGTGAAGCTCCGGTTTCATTCAAATATCTCTGTTGATAATTTAAAACATTGGCTTGAAAAAGGCGTGATAGCTCAGGTTGTAGCTCAGGAAGAAGGAGATGTATGGCCCCATCTCGCAGTTCGATCAATGTATCAAGATTCTTTTTAACGGGATCATTTTGTTGCAACCGTCTATTAATTGCTTCAGAAATGCATATAGAATATCCATTCTTTTTAAAGACTGAATCTATACCTACAGACTTTATCATTTCTGCTTTTAACAAAAGCTCCCATGCATTTACCGATAAAATACAAAATGCTTCTACCCGGTTACCTAAGCTAGGTCTATTATACACTTCCAAAGATAATATAAATGCATCTAAACTTCTCCTCAGAAGAGATTTATATATCTTCATATCTGGAGTAAGTATTTTAGCTTTTAACGACTGGGACATTAATAATATAAAATCATCATTTGAGAGTTTATGAATCCCCTCGCACCTCCATATTTTCCCATCAACGCTATGTACATACTGACCATTCAACTTCTCATTTATGTATTTTCTAATACTATTTTCACTATACCCAGTTTCATTTGCCAAATCTAGCGCAGTAAAGATTGTTTTATTATTATCATGTTTCCTAAGAGCATCTAATAATTTACGTTGATTGGCTGTGCGTGTCATAGTAAATTCCTTTTTAATTGCTGAGCAATTTATTTAAAATTTGACCTTAATCACCCTTTAGGTTCTAAACCTTTTTGCCTTAAAGCCGCCCTCGCCAGTTCCTTCAACCAGCTGGCGAGACTCACCCCTTCTTCCGCTGCCACAGCATCCAGTTGTTCCTTCAATGCCGGATCAATACGCATTTTAAACTGCGGAGATTGTCCGCCGCCTTTAGGTTTTTTTTCGCGCGCTATGATTGACATGGGGCCACCTATCCATCTAATCTGAACTCTTATAGGAGGCCACCTAAACCTCCTGTACTAGCAACGCTCCATTGTGCTCGAACACACCGGAGCGTCTAACCTCACCAACTATCAAGGAGTTGATTATGGCTGATTCGCATTCTACCCCAGACACCACCGCAACCGGAACTGAGCGTACATTAATTGTGGGATATCGCCCGCACGGTCTTGATCGCAGTACGCCAAACCTGATCCTTTCCGGCAAATGGCTGCGTGCGGCGGGGTTTGATACTGGCGATAAGGTGACGATAAAAGTTATGGATGGCTGCATTGTGGTGATGGCGCACAACCCGCATGAGAAGAAGCTTCTGGACGAATTAAAGCAGGCGCAGCAGAAGCTGAAAGGGATTGAAGGGGCGCTGGCTCTCGCGTCATGATCGGAGATTAAACCAGCAATGAAGAAAATTTTATAAGGCAAATAGCCTACAGCGGCTCCCTGGTCCGGCTGAAAATCGCCGAAGCGTTTCCTGTAGGCCGGGGCGAGGCGCATGGATGCGCCGAGAGGGCGTGACCTACATGGATGTAGGATCGCGCCCGACCCGAAAGCCGGAAGGAATAAGCTGAGGGTACCGCGCAGCGGCGATTTTCTCTGCCGGGAGCCGGGGTAGCCAGGGGGGAGGCGGTGCACGGTGATCCCCCCTGGCACGTTCACAGGTGACGCGATTGACAGAGATGTGCAGAACGTAAAGTGAACGGAACCACCACCCCAGCCGCATGCTCCCCCTCACCCCCAGCCCTCTCCCTAAATGGAGAGGGAGCCGACCAGCCCACCCCTGTGACCCCCCTCACAACTCCACCTTAAACCCAGCACCACGCAAAAAATCGGAACTCTATAAACAAAGGCTGGCAAGCCGCCCCCAAGCGCCCCGGTATACTCAGCACGACACCAATCAGAATGAGTACGCCACAATGAAAACGACAGCAATCGCTTCTGACAGTTACGTCAAAGTCAGCGTTCGAGAAAAGATCGGCTACGGGTTTGGCGATCTGGCCTCCAACCTGTCGTTTGGTTTTGTCTCCCTGTTCCTGCTCTTCTTCTACACCAATATTTATGGCATCAGCGCCGTGCAGGCGAGCCTGATCTTCGTAATTGCCCGCGTGCTGGATGCGCTGTTCAATATCTGCATCGGTTACGTAATTGATAAAACCAATACCCGCTACGGCAAGCTGCGCCCTTACTTATTATTTGGTGCCGTTCCGCTGGGGATACTCACCATCCTGTGCTTCAGCACCCTGGGCGAAGAGTTTAAGTTCTATTACGCGCTCATCTCCTACACCCTTTACTGTCTGGCCTATACGGCGGTTAACACGCCCTATTCCGCGATGACCAACACCCTGACACAGCATGAAGGCTCCCGCGCCTCGCTGTCGGTGTACCGCATTGTGCTGGCGATTGTCGGGTACCTGATTGTCTCGACCACCGCCGACCTGCTGATTTCACAGTTTACCGACAAGAAGATGGGCTACGTGTTTGCCGTCAGTTGCTTCAGCCTGTTAGCCACCTTCTTCTTCCTTGCCTGCTTTGGCATGACCAAAGAACGCGTTAAAACCCAGCCGGATCAAAAAGCCCCGACGCTGAAAGAGATGGTCGCGGCGGTGTCCGGCAACCTGCCGTTGATCAACCTCTCGGCGTTCACGGTGTTCTTTTACATCGCCTACACGGTGTGGATGGCCATCGCGATTTACTTCATCAAATACACGCTCGGCGATGAAAGCTTCACGACAACGTTCTTTTTGATTCAGTCGGCAGCGTATGTGGCGGGCACCATCGTGTCTGAAAAACTGATCGGCCTGATGGGCAAAAAGTGGATGGTGCAGTTCGCATTGCTGATCGGCATCCTCGGCATGCTGTTCCAGTATTTCCTCGCGGGCAGCAACGGCACCCTGATCATGACCGGCGTGTGCCTGTTCAGCATCACCCTGGGGATGGGTTTTGTGGCGATGTGGTCGATGATTGCCGACACCGTGGAATACGCCGAATGGAAACAGGGCGTGCGCGCCGAAGGCGCTATCTACGGCTTCTTTAACTTCATCACCAAAATCGCGATGGCCATCGGCGGTGGCTGCGCCGGGTTGATGCTCGACTATTTTGACTACTCCTCCGAGCATCTCAGCGCCAGCGCGCTCAACGGCATCAACCTGATGATGACCCTGTTCCCGGCTCTGATGTTTGCCCTGAGTATGGTGTTCGTCTTCTTCTACACCCTGGATGAAAACACCTACCGCAACATCATCAAAGACATTCAGTTGCGCAAAGTTAATGCGCAGTAACACCGCAGGGGAAAAATATGAAAACTGACTTTCACGCCATTATTGCGGCCATGAGCGCCGAAGACAAAGTTGCCCTGCTCAGCGGAAGCGGCCTGTGGCACACCGCCAGCCTGCCGCAGCACGGCATCGAAGACATTGTGATGACCGATGGCACCTACGGGGTGCGCTACAGCACAAGCCAGATTGAACAGGGTGAAAGCTGGAACATTACCGATTTTCTCGACGTGATTGCGCAAAGCGCGGGTGACGTTGAGCCCGAAGACCATAAAGGTGGCTCCGAAGCGCTGTTCACCAAATCCAAACCAGCGACCTGCTTCCCGAACGGCTCCACCCTGGCGTGCAGCTGGGATATCTCGCTGGTGTATCAGATGGGTGCCGCGCTGGCGCAGGAGTGCCAGGAGATGGGCGTCGGCATCCTGCTCGGGCCGGGGATCAATATTCGTCGCACGCCGCTGGCCGGACGCGGGTATGAATATTATTCCGAAGATCCGGTGGTGAGCGGCGACATTGCCGCAGCCCTGATCAACGGCCTGCAGGACAACGGCGTGGGTGCCAGCCTGAAGCACTTTGCCGCCAATAACTCCGAATACCGTCGCACCGAAATGGACTCGGTGATTGAAGAGCGTGCCCTGCGGGAGATCTATCTCGCGGGCTTTAAACGCGCGATTGAGAAATCGAACCCGTGGACCGTGATGTCCTCCTACAACCGTCTCAACGGCGTGCAGACCTCGCAGGACAGCTGGCTGCTGACCGATGTGCTGCGTAATGAATGGCAGTACGACGGCCTGGTGATGTCCGACTGGTACGGCATCAAAGACCGCCCGGCGTCCCTGCTGGCGGGCAACGATCTGGCGATGCCCGAGACCCAGCTCGACAAGAAGGATCTGCTGGCGGCCATCAACCGGGGCGAGATCCCCGCCGAGGTCCTCGACACCGCCTGCCTGCGGATGCTGACGCTGATCGACAAAGTCCAGCGCCACCGCAAGCCGGGCACCAAAGCGGATTACCGCCAGCATCATCAGCTGGCGCAGCGTCTGGCCGCCGAATCCATCGTGCTGCTGAAAAATGAAGACGCCATCCTGCCGCTGCAAAAAGGCAAACAGCGCACCCTCGCAATACTGGGCAAGCCTGCCCAGGAGCCGGTGATCCAGGGATCGGGTTGTGCGACCACGGTGCCGTATATGCTCGACCGTCCGCTGGACGAGATTTTTGAAGTGGCCGGGAGCGACTTCAACGTTGAGTACGCGGTCGGAACGCCGGAGGATAACGCCAGCGACCCGCAGGCACTGGCACAGGCCGTTGAAGTGGCGAAAAACGCCGACGTGGCGATTGTGTTTGTCAGCACCGCCATTGGTGAAGACGGTGAAAATGGCGATCGCCAGGATTTAAATATTTTGCCCGCGCATGAAGCGCTGATCCGCGCCGTCGCGCAACAACAGCCGAACCTGATCGTGGTGCTCGCCAACAGCGATGCAGTGGTCATGCCGTGGCTGTCCGACTGCAAAGCGCTGCTGGAAACCCACTTTGGCGGACAAGGTATGGGCCGTGCCGTGGCCGATATTCTGTTCGGACGCGCCAACCCGTGCGGCAAACTGACGGTCACCGTTCCGAATACGCTCGAAGAGACCCCGGCCTGGCTTAACTATCCCGGCGAGAACCTGCGCCACCACTACAGCGAAGGGCTGTACGTGGGGTATCGCTACTACGATCGCCGTCGCCTTACCCCGCTGTTCCCGTTTGGTTTTGGTCTGAGCTATACCACTTTCGACTACAGCGGGTTGACCACCTCGGTGTGCGAGCTGGAAGAAGGTAAGTCATTAACCGTCAGCGTTGACGTCACCAACAGCGGCAAAATGGCAGGTAAAGAGGTGGTGCAGCTGTATCTTTCAGCTCCGGCTGGCGAGCTGGCGCGGGAAGAAAAAGCCCTGAAAGCCTTTGCTAAAGTGCATCTCGACGCAGGCGAAACCCAGACCGTCACCCTGGAACTGAACTGGCAGGACTTCGCCTGTTACCATCCGGGTATTGGCGGCTGGATTGTCGATTCCGGGGTGTATCAGCTGCATATTGCCCGCTCTTCGCGCGATATGGCGTTAAGCACTGCGATCGCCGTGCGGGCAACGCCGCGTTACGCGCCGCTGAAAATTGATAATTCGCTGACCCAGCTTATCGGCAACCCGCCCGCTTTTGCACGCGTGGTGACGCTGGTCGCCAGCAAAAATGGCCTGCCTGAGCAGCAGGTCAGAGAAAAATTATGTGCGATTGCGCCCGATCTGGTCTTCGGTCTGTTTATCTCTTTAACGGAATTCCTGACTATTGATATCACGCGTCAGGAGCTGGCGAACGCCCTTGCTGGGCCTGCCGCACAGCAGTAAAGCCGGAACGCCCTCTTGCTTCGGCAGGAGGGAAACGCCCCGCCTTCATTTGACGGAGAGTTAGCCGATGTTTCCATTTTCTGTCACCCAGCAGCCCAGGGTTATCTCGCAGCAGCAGACGGCGACAACCATCCATGAAGGCAGCGGCTACGAACTGATCTCCTTTGATGCGGAGAAGCTGAATGTGTTTGCCGCCGAGGTGTACTACTGCGAACCACACTGGCACTCGGCGCCGGAACTGATCTGCATCCTGTCCGGGGAATTTTCTGTCACCCTCGGCCATAGCACCTCAGTGGTCGTTGAGGGCGGCATGCTGTATATCAACCCGGATGAGATCCACTCTCTTGAAGCCCGCGCGCCAAACAGCCAGTTGTTGACCATTCAGTTTGCACCGAACCTGTTTGATGAGACCCACCCGGCCCCGCTGATGGAGTACGCCTCCCTGATCCATCATCAGGAACGGGACGCAGACAAACAGCTCAGAAAGAGCGTGATTGCGCTGGTCGAGCATCTGGTGCGCTCGCAATCGTCATTTGATCGCATCTCGCTGGTTTATCAGCTGTTAGGCACCCTTGCCGCCACCGGCAACAGCCAGGATGACCGCCAGCAGGTGACCATCAGAAAAAAAGACCAGCATCTGGTGAAATACGGCATCGAGTTCATTAATCAGCATTTTGATGATGAGCTGACGTTAACGACCATTGCCGATAATGCCGGGGTCAGCTATCACCACTTTTCACGCACCTTTAAGAAGATCAGCGGCTACAACTTCAAAGAGTATCTGACCATGATCCGCATTAATAAGGCCAAGCGGCTGCTGAAAGATACCCATATTCCGATCACCGATATCAGCTACACCTGCGGGTTTAGCTGCCATAAACAGCTGATTTTCGCCTTCAACAAATACTGCCGCATGACGCCGACGGCTTTTCGTAAGAGCTATATCACGGCGATCAATTCCGCCGATGAGCTGCAGGTGATGACGGACTCGCGGTTTCTGCCGCTGGGGGAAGAGGTTATTGAGCGGCTAAGGGGTTTTATGTCGCCGTGCCAGGCAGGGTAAGGCGCAGCCGCCACCCGGCGTTGGTATTTTTCCCCTCACCCTACCCTCTCCCAAAGGAGAGGGAATAGAATGCGCGGCTATTAACCGCGCTGCCCGTCCAGCTCAGTGTATTAACACATCGGCTTCAGTCAGCTCTCGCAGATGATCTCATCAAGATTCATCTCATTCGCTTTCGCCGTGCGCGACACAAAATCGTGGGCAAAATCCTCTTTCAGCGAAGCGGGTTCGAGAATGCGAATATCGGGGAGCCAGTAGCGCAGCCAGCGGAAGAGTGTGTTTTTATCGTTATGGGTCGTGGCGAGCGTCAGGCTGCCATCCGGATGCGTTTGCACAATGCGCTGGCCAGGGAAGAGCGGTCGGCGGGTAACATACTGTGCGGCGTGCGCTGAAACCCAGAGGGTAGCGTCGATATGTGCGCCAAAGTGGATCCCCGTCGTGGTGTTCAGCTCATCAAGAACAGTGTCATCAGCACAGAAGTGCGCACCGGACGGGTTAAAGTTCGCAATTCGCGCCAGCTCAAACGCCTTCAGCCGCCCCGCTTCAACCCCGGCCAGATACCACAAGCCATAATGGTTTATCAGACGATACGGCTGCACAACGCGCAATTTACCGCGATACGAGAAGGTAACGGTCTTCAACGCGCTAATGGCGCGGTCGAGATTATCCATCAGGTCACTGAGCAGGCGATTTTCCCGACTGCTGGCACCCCGAATCGTCAGGTTATCGGCGCTTTTCATCCGTTTACGTAACGATCGTCCATCGCTATGCGGAAAAAGCTGGGACACGCCGGTAAAAGTGGCAAATTCGGCAAGGTGTCCGACATGCAAATTAGGCAGCAGGTGCTGGCTGAGCTTGTATCGCCCCGCAGACACCTCTTCCAGCAGATGGGAAAGCCGGGCTAAATCGCGATAGGCCGTACGCTCGGTAATGTCGAACCGTTCGCAGAGCCAGTTTTTATCGATAACGTTTCCCTGATAGAGGGCGCCAAACGTTTCACATAATCTTTCGATAAGAAGAGAATGTTTGCTGGCAGCGCTTTCTTTCATCGTGTCCTGGATCCCTCAGTGCAGAATGCATTCACCATCAGAAGCAGACTTAAAAACCTGCTTTGCATTCGGGTTTAAACCATGATTTCAGTAAGTATTAACGGCATAAGCGCCGGAAACTTAAGTCAAAATTTTGGCGGTTCAGATGTCGGAAGGTAATGCAGTACACTGACAGGTGGTGGCGGGAAAGATGAACGGAGAAGTGAAAAAGACGAAGGATAAGGCTGTGTGAGAATGGCAGGTGTGCCCTGCCATGCGTGTATTGTGACGATCTTATGCCATCAAGGCTCAACCGGCGTCAGATAATCCAGACGCAGCGGCTCCGCCAGCAGGTCATCCATTTGCAGGATAAAGTCCTGAAAATGCGGCAGCGCAATGTGTGCCTCCAGCCCTTCCTGACCGCGCCAGGACTCCCGGACATAAAAACAGTCCGGCGTATCGCGCAGCTGAAAAAGCTGATACTCCACGTTGCCGGGCTCCTGACGAGTCGGGAGCAACAGCGCCTGTAGGGCTGTTTTCAGCGCATGCGTCTTCCCCGGTTTGGCTTTCAGTACCGCAATAAGGGAGATGATTTCAGCGGAGTCCATTTCAGAATCCTTCCAGCACAATCTTACCGACCGCCCGCCCGGTTTCGAGCTGCGTATGGGCTTTCTGCAGGTTAGCCGCGGTGATCGCGCCGTAATGCTCACCCAGCGTGGAGGTGATGACCTTGTCATCAATCAGCCCGGCAACACGCGTCAGCAGCTGGTGCTGGGCGATCATGTCGCGGGTTTCAAACATCGAGCGGGTGAACATAAATTCCCAGTGCAGCGAGATGCTTTTCGCCTTCAGCGGGCGGGCATCCAGCGTCTGCGGATCGTCAATCAGCGCCAGTTTACCCTGAGGCGCCAGCGCCTTAATGATCTCTGCGTAGTGGCTGTCAGTGCTGTTCAGGCTGGCAACGTGGGTCACCTCGTTAATGCCGATGGCAGCCAGTTCTTCCGACAGCGGCTTACTGTGATCAATGACATGATGTGCGCCCGCTTCCCGGACCCACTGCTGGCTTTCAGGGCGCGACGCCGTGCCCACCACGGTCATTTTTGTCAGCTTACGCGCCAGCTGCACCAGAATCGAACCGACACCGCCCGCAGCACCGACGATCAGCAGCGTGTCGCCTTCATTACCCTGCTCCTGAATGCCCAGACGGTCGAACAGCATTTCCCATGCGGTGATTGCCGTTAACGGCATCGCCGCCGCAGAGGCGTTATCCAGCGTTTTTGGTTTCAGCGCCACAATGCGCTCATCCACCAGCTGGAACTCGCTGTTGCTGCCCGGACGGCCTAATGCCCCGGCGTACCAGACTTCATCCCCTGGCGCGAACAGCGTTACCGCCTCGCCCACCGCCGCGACAACACCGACCGCGTCCCAGCCCAGAATGCGCGGCGTCTCACCCTGAAAACCGGCCCGGACTTTGGTGTCAACCGGGTTAACGGAAATCGCTTTCACGTCGATCAGCAGATCGTGACCTGTCGCCACGGGCTGCGGTAATTCAATATCCTGCAGGAAGTCGATGTTTTGCGGGGCAGAACGGGTAATGGCAATGGCTTTCATACTCTCTCCGGCGTTAATTCGTTGTGGGTAGCGCAATAATTTGATGGTAAACGGCGGCCGTCGCAGGAAAAATAGCCTCGCGGCGATAAGACTTATACTCGGGAGATTAAAATGTTTCGGCTTGAGGATCTGGTGCTGTTTGTTCGGGTATCTGCCCTGAGCAGCTTTAGCGATGCGGCAAGAGAGGCGGGTGTGCAGCCCGCGCAGGTGAGCGCAGCGATCAAACGGCTGGAGTCGAGCCTGGCAATCCGGCTTTTTGCCCGCTCGACCCGCAGCCTGCGGCTAACGCCCGAGGGCGAGGCCTGGTTGCCCTACGCGCGACAGATGCTTGATGCGATGCACGCCGGGATGCAAAAAATTCACACCCCGGATGAAGAGATCTCGGGCACACTGCAAATCGCCGTACCGTCGGATTTAGGCCGCAACTTACTGCTGCCCGTCTTTCAGTCTTTTGGGGCGCGCTATCCGGCGTTACGCCTGCGGATTTTTTTCTCCGATCAGGTGGCCGATGTCTTTAAAGACCCGGTGGATATCGCCTTTCGCTACGGCACGCCAGAGGATGCGTCGTATATCTCCCTCCCCATCGCGCCCGCCAACCGCCGGGTGCTGGTCGCCTCTCCCGAGTGGGTCGCCCGCCATGGTGACGTCCAACACCCGGATGCGTTAAGCAACCTCAACGCCCTGACGTTTGTCCTGCGCGGGCGGGTTCACGATCGCTGGACATTTTTCCGTCACGATGAGGTCTTAAACGTGAACGTCAGCGGCACGATGATGAGCGATGATGCCGAGGTGATCCGCCGCCTGGCGGTGTCCGGAGCGGGCGTGGCGTACAAATCCTGGCTGGATGTCGCAGAAGATGTCCGCGCCGGTCGGCTGCAGGTGTTAATGACGGAGTATGAGGGCGAGAAAGTGCCCCTAAATATGATCTGTCCGCACCGTAAACAGCTGTCTGTGGGGGTCAGGCTGCTCTATGAGGCGGTAAAAGCGTGCTGTGAAGGGCAATCGGTGCGGGTTTAACGGGTTAATGGAGTCAGTATACATGCAGGAGCCATGTTGAATTAATAAGCTATAGCTTATACACTTCATGACATAAGCCACAGCTTATCAAGGACGACATTATGTGGACGGTACTCCTGGGAAACGTGTTTACAGAATGGCTGCATGAGCAGGAAAAAGTGTTGGCGGATCTCGTGAATCTGCAAACGTATGGACCCAGTCTTTCTCGCCCATATGCAGATACAGTTAAAGGATCGCGACATAAGAATATGAAAGAATTACGCGTTCAATATTCTGGTCGTCCGGTTCGCGCATTCTTTGCTTTCGATCCCGTGCGTCAGGCCATTGTGCTTTGCGCCGGTGATATGAGTAATGACAAAAAATTCTATCAACGACTTATCCGTATCGCAGATGATGAATTTTCGGCTCATCTGGCAACCATGGAGGCAATAAAATGAAAAGCCTGAATGACGTGATTGCTTCCCGTTCACCGGAAAGCCAACAGCGCATCAAAGAACTGGCCGACGAAATGATTCTGGAAACGGGCCTGCAAATAATGCGCGAAGAGCTCAGACTGTCGCAAAAACAGGTTGCTGAAGTGATGGGGATTAGCCAGCCCGCCGTCACCCAGCTTGAGCAGCGTGGTAACGAGCTTAAAATCGCGACACTTAAACGCTATATAGAGGCAATGGGTGGGAAACTGAGCCTGGATGTTGAGCTTCCGACCGGAAAGCGCGTCGCGTTTCACATCTAGGACAGCGTTGATGAGGGTGAGCGTAGAAAACTCCCGCTCACCCCACCCGAATCTCCATCACCGCATAGACCCCATCTTTCGGCACTATCACCGTCACGTTTTCCACCGGGATACCCGCCGCGAGATGGATATCCTGCAGCTGCTGCAGCGTACGCGGGAAGATCGGCGTCCAGCCAATGCAGCGCAGGGCAAAATCAATTTGCGGGCTGCTGGTCAGCATGTTGGAGACCACGATCGCGCCGCCGGGCTTAATCAGCCGCAGAATGTGTTTCAGAAACGTCACCGCATCGGTGTCGTTGAAATACTCGAAAATCCCCAGCGCATCCACCAGCTCGACGTGGCCTTCGCCCAGCTCCTGCACCAGATCGTCGCTGCGGATCAGGGCGTGGATCAGATTGCGCTCCAGGACAGTTACCTGCTCCCCGATTGTCAGCCCTTCAGCGGCGGCCATTTTCTTCGCCCACTGCAGAGAGACAGGATCGTAATCCACCAGCGTCAGATGCACTTTTTGCCCGTCCAGATGCGCGTTGCGCAGCGCCTCCAGCACCGGGATCGCCGCCCCGCTGGCGAGGCTGACCCAGGCGTTGTCGATGTCATTTCGCAGATAGTTTTCTGCCAGCACGGCCAGCACCCGCGCGCGGGAGCGGATACCGATGGCATCGTTGGCGTGGATAAACCACTGGCGGCTGTTGGAGTCCATCCGGGTGCCGTCGGGGAGATGCTCATCCAGCGGATTCTGGATGGCGTACAGCGCCAGCGCCGTCGGTACCAGCCGGGTGCGCCAGGCGACGACCGCCGGACGGGTGGCAAAAGCCTCCTCAGACCAGCGGTGTTGACAGCTAATGGTCACATCGCCGCTGGCGTCCTTTTTCACAATCGGCGGCTTCAGCTGCGGGTCGGCTTTTAACGCCTTATCAAAAGCATTTAGCTCGCGGGTCACTTCGTCTTTCATCGGCCAGCTGTCGCTGACATCCGGAAATGACGCGCTGTAAATGGTCATGGTGCGCGGCGCAGTACCGCGAAAAGGTTGCCAGTGCATATGTTCATCTCCCCTGTGCCCTCAGGGAAGTCTAGTCACTTCCCCGAAGAGGGCCCCAGGAAGAAAGCACGATCTTTACTGCTTCACCCAGACCAGTTCATCAACCTTGAAACCCAGGCCGCGCGCGGTATTGAGGTAATCTTGTTTCACCGCATCCGGAATGGTTGGCGTGCGCGACAAAATCCACAGATAGTCGCGGTTCGGGCCGCTGACCAGCGCGTACTGGTAGTCATCGTCCAGCTTGATGACGTTATACCCGCCATAGAACGGGCCGAAGAATGAGACCTTCAGCGCTGCGGTGGTCGGAGCGCCGGTGAAGGAGGCTTTACCCTCGCTCTCATTCCATTTGCGCTTCATCGGATCGTATCCCCGGTTGAGCACGCTGATCCCGCCGTCGCTGCGCTTACCGTAGGTGGCGGTCACTTGCTCCAGACCGCGCTCAAAGCGGTTTTCCAGACGAGCAACTTCGTACCACTTGCCCAGATAGCGGCTGGCATCAAAGCCCGTAATGGGCTGCACGCCTTTGGGCGGCGTGGGGGATTTACAGGCAACCAGGGTCAACGCAATGGCGACACCGGTCACAACAGGCCATAGTTTCATCAGAATTCCTTTCATTTGCGCGGTTGGAATTAAAGTGTAGTGCAGCGCGGTGGCGCTTCATCCCGCCGGGAAATATTCGTAGTATATTAAGATTATTCCTCCTCTTCGGGTGCAGGCATGGCTTACTCCATCGGCGAATTCGCCAGACTCAGCGGGATCACCGCCACTACCTTGCGGGCGTGGCAGCGTCGCTACGGTTTACTCAAGCCGCAGCGCACCGAGGGCGGCCATCGCCAGTACAGCGAAGAGGACGTCCAGCAGGCGATGAAAATCCTCGACTGGGTGAAAAAAGGCGTGCCGATCGGCCAGGTGAAGCCGCTGCTGGGACGTCCGGTACCGGGCCGCACCAATAACTGGCAAACGCTGCAACAGAACATGCTGCAACGTCTGCAGGCGGGAAAAATCGATTCCCTGCGCCAGCTGATTTACGATGCGGGTCGCGAGTACCCGCGACCGGAGCTGGTCGCAAACGTCTTGCGCCCGCTTCGCAGTCAGGTGTCGGCCAACGTACCCGCCGCCATGACTCTGCGCGAGATCCTCGATGGCATCATCATCGCCTACACCTCGTTTTGCCTTGAGGGCGATAAAAAAGCGGCAGGCGACAACGTCCTGCTCAGCGGCTGGCACCTGAACGATCCATGCGAAATCTGGCTCGAAGCCTTAACCCGCACCGGTCAGGGCCACCGTATTGATATCCTGCCCATTCCCCCTGCCACCCTGGCCCCGGAAATTTTTCCGGACCGTAAATGGCTGTTAGTCACCCGCGGTAAACTCACCGCCGCGCGCAAAAAGCAGGTTGAACAGTGGCAGCAGCAGCTTTCCCTTGAGGTGATTATCCTCTGATTATTTTCTCCTGCGGGAGTTGTCACAGAAAGTTGAATATTTTCCTGCTCCGGGAGTGCTAACGTTTTCCTGTCACTTACCACTTCACAGGAAAACATCATGAAAAAAACGCTCCCTCTGTTGGCCCTTGCCTCACTGGCCTTTGCCCCTGTCGCCTTTAGCGCCCCTGTCGGCACCCTGAGCGTGCATATTCTTGACCAGCAAACCGGTACCCCGCCACCGGGCGTTACCGTCACGCTGGAGAAACAGCAGCAGGATACGTGGACACCGCTTGCCAGCGGCAAAACGGACCAGGATGGCCGGATTAAATCGCTCTATCCTGCCGATCAGGATATGCAGCCCGGCGTGTACAAAGTGACGTTCAACACTGCGAATTACTTCCATGCGAACAAGCTGGAATCGTTCTTCCCGGAAATCCCGGTGCTGTTTACCGTCACCCGCACCAACGAAAAGCTGCACATTCCTCTTCTGCTCAGCCAGTACGGTTACTCGACCTACAAGGGCAGTTAAAAGTCATTGATAAATATTAATAATAAAAAGTAGCCTCGGCAATACCTGGACAAAACAGACATGTTGTGTAAGTTTTAAGTATAACCTCTGGAGGTGTACACCATGACAACAAAACCTGTACTGGGTATTAGCGGATGCTTGACCGGGTCCGCCGTTCGCTTCGACGGCGGACATAAGCGGATGGGCTTTGTCATGGATGAACTGTCCCAGTGGGTCACCTTCCGGCCGGTTTGTCCGGAAATGGCAATCGGTCTGCCGACCCCGCGCCCGGCGCTGCACCTCACGAAGATCGCCCCCGGCGAAATCAGCATGCGTTTTTGCCATGCCCCTTTTGATGACGTCACGCAAAAAATGGCGGATTTTACGGCAGATTACCTGCCTAAAATCGGCGATCTTGCGGGTTTTATCGTCTGTGCCAAATCTCCCAGCTGCGGGATGGAGCGGGTGCGGCTGTACAATGAAAACGGAGATCGCGGGGCAAAAGAGGGCATCGGTTTGTTCACCGCCGCCCTGCTGGAGATGTACCCCTGGCTGCCGGTAGAAGAAGACGGCCGCCTGCACGACCCGGCGTTACGCGAGAGCTTTATCGAGCGCATTTTTGCTCTCTACGAGCTCAACACTCTGCGGGCAAACGGCTTAACCCGCCGCGCGCTGCTGGACTATCATAGCCGCTACAAACTGCAGCTTCTGGCCCACGATCAGCCGGGCTATCGTGAGATCGGTCCGTTTGTCGCTCGCATGCACGAGTGGGACAGCCTTGAGGAATTTTTTGTCGCCTACCGGGCAAAGCTGATGGCGATCCTCAAACAGCCCGCCTCGCGCAAGAACCACACCAATGTGCTGATGCACATCCAGGGCTATTTCCGCGAGCAACTCAACACCCGTCGACGCACGGAGTTAAGCGAGGTGATCCTCAGCTACCGCAACGGGCTGCTGCCGCTTCTCGCCCCCATCACCCTGCTGAAGCACTATCTGGCGGAGTACCCGGATAAATATCTGCAGACGCAAAACTACTTCACCCCCTATCCCGACGCGCTGGGATTGCGGCTGGCGGTAGCCTGACCGTAAAAATGCGAAGGCCCCATTGACCTAAAGAGGCCCCAACCAGTACCCCTTTTAGACGACACCCTCACTGTCGTCTTTTTTTTGCACTTTGCTTATAACACTGTGATTCCGTACGGTTTTAAACCGTAAGGCTGGACACGCCGAGGATGGCGCGGCTGGGGTAATGCCGGGTGGATCCGACCTACAGTCGCGTGCGGAAGGTTTTCCGCCACTCCGCCGGGCTGACGCCAAAGCGCGCTTTAAACTGCTGTCTGTAGGTCACCGCAGAAAGAAACCCTACCTGCTCCGCCACCGTGTCGATCGGCAGCGTGCCTGCCTCGAGCAATAGCTGGCTGCGGCGCAGGCGTTCAGCAGTAAGCCACCCGGCGACGCTCATGCCGGTCGCTTTCATAAAGTGGCGGGTCAGCGTGCGGCGACTCATCGCGACTCTCTCCGCCAGTGCATCCAGACTCAGTGGCTGGGCGATATTGCGCTGGAGGTAATCGATCAGGCTGTTAATGCGTGCATCGCGGGTATTTTCAGGTACCGGCTGGGCGATGTACTGCGCCTGTCCGCCCTCGCGATGCGGTGGAACGATCATCCGTCGGGCAATCTGGTTCGCCACCGTGCTGCCAAAACGTTGACGAATAATGTACAGACAGCAATCCAGCGCCGCCGCGGTACCTGCGGAAGTAATAATGCGGTCGTCATCGACGTACAGGGCATTGATATCCAGTGCGACCGCCGGGAACAACGACTGGAACTGTCGTTCAAACTCCCAGTGGGTCGCGGCCCGTTTACCGTCCAGAATACCCGCGTAACCCAGTACAAACGCCCCAAGACACAGCCCGACAATCTCCGCGCCGTGATTTCTCGCCTGCACCAGGCTGTCGAGCAACGTCTGCGGCGGGCGATGGAGGACGTGCGCCCAGTAAGGTACCACCACAATATCTGCCCGCCCGATGGCGCTAAAGTCGTCCGTCGCATTCAGGGCGAAACCGTCGCGGGAGGTCAGCATTCCCGGCGTTTCGGCGCAGATGCGCACATCAAAGCGCTTTTCGCCGCTGATGCTGTCACCGAACAAAATGCAGGGCACAGAGTAGTGAAAGGGGCTGAACCCGTCGACGGCGACAATCGCCACAGTTGTTAACTTCACTCGGTTCTCCTCTGCCCGGATTCTGCTCAGACTATAACGCTTTCTCCATCCTGCGGAATGGTGACTGCATCGCCAATCAGGTTTGCATCAACATATTCCCGCAGCGCGCTACGCGTCAGCAGGCAGTGATTGATCGCCTCCATATGGACGGCGACGATTCTGGCCTGCGGCAGCAGGTAGTGCACGTTCAGCACATCCTCCGCGCCCATAATGATCGGCCCAAAGCCGATCACGTGCGCGTAGCCAGCATTCAATACCACCACGTCCGGCTGATGTAGCGCCAGGTCGGCGGCCACTTCCGGGCGCAAAATGGTGTCACCCGCAATCAGCAGCGTTTTCTCGTCAGGATGGCGAAATACCACGCCGCAGGCCTCGCCGAGGCGTTCTGCCAGCTCCGGCACGGCGTAGGCGCGGTCGGTGCCGTGCTGCCCTCCGTGGGTTTTGCTTAGCTGGATCCCGTCAAAATAGCTATTGTCGGTCAGTACCGTCAGATGGGTGAAACCCTGGCTCTGCAGCAGCTGTGCGTCATGCTCATGCTGCACGAAAATCGGTTTGTCTTTAGCCAGCAGCTCGATAGCGTACTGATCCCAGTGGTCGTCATGGGTGTGGGTCACGATCACCGCATCAACATCCAGCAGGGTGTCGACAGCAAAAGGCAGTTCAACCATCGGGTTGCGGATCTCAGCGCGGGCGGTGCCTGGGAAACCAGGATAGGCATCCTTTGGTGCCAGCAATGGGTCAATCAAAAAGCGCTTACCTGCGTAGGTGATTAGCTGTGTGGCGTTACGAATGTGAGTGATGTTCATGGCGGTTCTCCGGTGTGTTATGCCGAAAGGATAGCCGGAGGAGAGGTATCAGGATGTGGGCAAAAGGGCATTAAGCGATGGGATCGGGCCAACGTTGCTAACGTATGATGCCGGGTGCAATTTCCGGCACAACCATGCTAGATTAATAAAAGTTATTAACTGTTATTAAACGAGGCCAGCAATGCGATCGCATGCTAAACAGACCATCAGCGCACAAATCCCTGTAGAACTGGCGTTGGCTATCGAAAAATTGGCCCAGGAGTTGGACCGTTCAAAAAGCTGGATCATTAAAGAGGCGCTAACGTTTATGCTGGCAGAGCGGGAACGCCGACATAACGATATCCTGTCAGGGCTTGCGGATGTCGATGCCGGACGGGTAGTCAGCCACTCAGAGATTGTGGATTTTGCGGCACGCCTGAAAAAAGAGTAATTCATGGAAATATTCTGGACACGGAAAGCTCAGGACGATCTTGAACGGATTTATCAGTTTGCCATGCAGTACAGCCGCAAGCATGCTAACGACATACTCGACAGACTTATCGAAGGCACGACAAGCCTCGGGAATTGCCCTGCAATGGGCGTTTACCTGACCCGCTATCAACCGCGCGAAGTCAGGAAAATGATCTTCGATGAATATGAAGTGCATTATGAAATACGGGGCACTGCGATTTATATTGTCGACCTCTGGCATCGCCGGGAGGATCGCTAGCGCCCCATATGCGTTCAGTTACCAGCCCGGCACTGCCCCGCCGTTAAAGATAGTCTCTGCCGCCTTCGCCACTTCCGGCGACTGATACGACTGGATAAACTCCTTCACGTTCTGCGCCTCTTTGTTCTCTTCACGTGTCACGATGATATTCACATACGGCGAGTTTTTGTCTTCGATAAAGACGCTGTCATGCACCGGCGACAGCCCGGTTTGCTGGAGATAGGTGGTGCTGATAATCGCCACATCCACTTTCGGATCGTCCAGCACGCGCGGCAGTTGCGCCCCTTCCAGCTCCATAATTTTCAGGTTACGCGGGTTCGCGGTGATATCCAGCGCCGTCGGCAGCAGGCCGGTATCCGGCTTCAGGGTGATCAGCTTTTCGTTTTGCAACAATAGCAGCGCGCGGCCCAGGTTGGTGGGGTCGTTCGGGATGGCGATGGTCGCGCCGTCTTTCAGCTCGGTCACCGATTTGATCTTGCGGGAATAGCCCGCCATCGGGAACACAAAGGTATTGCCGACCGCTACCAGCTTGTAGCCGTGGGCCTTATTATCTTCGGCCAGGAACGGACGGTGCTGGAAGACGTTGGCATCCAGTTCGCCGTGGCTTGTCGCATCGTTTGGCAGCAGCGAGCCGCTGAATCCCACCAGCTCCACGTCGAGGCCGAATTTCTCCTTCGCCACTTTTTTGGCCACTTCTGCCACGTCCTGCTCGGCACCGTTAATCACGCCAACTTTGATGTGTTTAGCATCGCCGCCGCTTTGGTCACAGCCCGCCAGTATCAGACCCGCGAGAAGAACAGCACCCAATCGAAGTTTCACCAGACAGTTCCTTTTGATTAATGTTTTATCGACTATATCGACAACGCAGCGGCAGGCGAAAAAACGAAAAGGAATCAGTAAGAAGGATAAGTTATATGCGCAGGGCGATTGTCGGCCCGGTAAGCGTAGCGCCACCGGGCGTCAGGGGGTCAGACCACACTCTTCTGCAGCGGCGTTTCACGTAAAAACCACGACAGCACAAACGCCAGCACCATTATGGCGGCGGCCAGCATAAATACGGCGTGGATGGCGGATCCAAAGGCGTCCAGGTAGTCCAGCCGCAGGGCGTCAGGCAGATGATGTATCGCCGTCGGATTCAACTCCCGGGGCAGTTCGCTGCCCTCGGGTATCCGTGCCATCAGACCCGACTGCAATACGTTGGTGAATACCGCGCCAAACAGCGCCACGCCAATGGCCCCGCCAATCGAGCGGAACAGGGTCACGCCCGAGGTTGCCACCCCGTACTGGCTGGCTGAGACGCTGTTCTGTACCGCCAGCACCAGCACCTGCATCACCATACCCAGTCCCATCCCCAGCACGGCGGTAAACAGATACAGCTGCCAGATTGGCGAATCAACGGTGATCCGCGTCAGCAACGTCATGCCGACCACACCCAGCAAGGTGCCGAGGATCGGGAACAGGCGGTATTTGCCGGTGCGGCTGATAATGCGACCGCTAATAATTGAGGTCAGCAGCAGCCCACCCATCAGCGGGATCAGCTGTAGACCGGCCTGGGTCGGGGTGGCGTCTTTGACTATCTGCAGATAGAGCGGCAGGAAGGTCACCGAGCCAAACAGCGACATGCCGATAATAAAGCCTATCAGGCTGCAGAGCAGGAAGCTGCGATCCCGGAACAGCGACAGCGGAATAATCGGCTCCCACGCCAGACGCTCCTCATAGATGAACCCGGCAATGCCCGTCAGGCCAAAAGCCAGAATGCACCACAGCTGCGGGTCGCTCCACTCGCGTACCGTGCCCCCTTCGCTGGTAAACAGGATGATGCACAGCAGCGCCATGCTGAGATAAATCGCCCCTAAATAGTCGATTTCATGCGTGTTGCGCTTCGCACTGCCGCGGAATACCGCCCCAATCACCAGCAGAGCAAACAGCCCCAGCGGCAGGTTGATATAAAAGATCCAGCGCCAGGAGGCGTGCTGCACGATAAAGCCGCCGATCAGCGGGCCGATAACCGTCGCCAGGCCAAAGACCCCGCCGAATAAGCCCTGATAGCGGCCGCGATCCGCAGGCGGGATCACGTCGGCCACAGCCGCCATGCTGATCACCATCAGCCCACCGCCGCCGAGCCCCTGCAGAGCGCGCATCAGCACCAGTTGGGTCATATTCTGCGCCAGCCCGCACAGGGCGGAGCCCAGCAAAAACAGGACAATCGCGATTTGCAGGACAATTTTGCGGCCAAAAAGATCGCCAAACTTGCCGTATAGCGGCACCACAATCGTGGAACTCAAAATATAAGCCGTAACCACCCAGGAGAGCTTATCCAGGCCGCCCAGCTCCCCCACGATGGTGGGTAGCGCCGTGGAGACGATGGTCTGATCGAGGGCCGAGAGCAGCATCACCAGCAATAGCGCGCTGAACAGCAGCCGCACTGAGGGTGCATTGTTGGTTTGAGTCGAGGAATCAGACGTCATAAAACACCGCTTGTAATTAATTAATGAGATAATTAATATTCAATGAAGTTATGTATTCGGTCAAGGGATCCTCCGCACATGCCAGCACATAAAGATAATTCCGACCTCAAGCCAGCGGCGCGTCGCCCCGGGCGACCGCGCGGGAGCAAACCCACCGCCACCAGCCGGGAACAGCTGCTGGATATCGCCCTGAATCTCTTTGCGCGTCAGGGGATTGCCCGCACCTCGCTCAACGCCATTGCCAAAGAGGCGGGCGTGACGCCGGCGATGCTGCACTACTATTTTAACTCTCGGGAACAGCTGCTGGATGCAATGATCGAAGAGCGTTTTCTGCCGCTGCGCAGCGCGATCGGGGCGACGTTCAGTACCCATCCGGACGATCCGGTGGCCGCCCTGACCCTGATGGTGAAGCAGCTCGCCGCCCTGGCCGTCGAGCACGACTGGTTCGCACCGCTGTGGATGCAGGAGGTCATAGGGGAAATGCCGGTGCTGCGATCGCACCTGCAGGCCCGGTTTGGCGATGAGAAATATCAGACCACGCTGAATACCCTCGCCCGCTGGCAGCAGGAGGGAAAGCTAAACCGCAATCTGGAGCCGGCGCTGCTGTTCACTACCCTGTTAAGCCTGGTGCTGGTGCCTTTTTCACGGATGCGTAGTGACGAGAGGTTAAACACCCTCTCGCCGGAGAGCATCGTGCGCCATGCCCTGGCGGTCATTGGCGGTGGGATTGGCCCCTAAAGCGCCTTCGACAGGTAGTACCGCTGCATGCCCTGGTACGGGAAATCGTCCAGCGTCATTTTCAGCTGATAGCCCTGCTTTTCATAAAATGGCCGCGCCTGGAAGCTGAGGGTATCCACCAGCGAATGCCGACAGCCCTGGCGCTTTGCTTCCTCTTCGGCCATCTGCATCAGCTGCGTACCCACTCCGCTGGTGCGTGTCTCGCTGCACACCCACAGATATTTGATATCCAGCCATTCCCCCACCCGCCTGCCGATCAGCCCGCCGCGCATCGTGCCGCTGTCGTCGCGGACATACACCGCGATATCGCCTCCCACAATGGTAAAATCGATAAATTGCCCGTTGTAGGCGCGTAATCCTTGCAACAGTTCTTCTTGATCCTGTTCGGTGATGGTGTCGGTGATCGTCAGCTGCATATCATTCTCCCGTTACGCTGTACATGGACTATCTCACACTTAGATCGGCTTAAAAATGCCTTTGCGAGCCGCATCACCCTTTGTTTATCGCCTTGTCACGGCCATCACAAAAATTTCTTTCAGGCTTGCCTGTCCGCCAAAAACTGCGGCTACGCTTATTCCTACCCCTGCGCAACTATTGGGAAAATTAATACTTTCGGCTTGGGTCGCAAATGCGGATGTAACTATATATTTCACAGGAACGTGTGTGGTTTTTTCCGGAGGTCATCATGAAGTCAGCACATCTGTTTTGCCTCGTCGTCTGCCTGCTTTTTGCCGCCTTCGTCCATGCGGAGGATGCACAGGAAATGGATGACCCGGTAAAACTTGAGCAGATGAAGCAGCTGGTGTTGAAGGATGTGAAGAAAGCCTGCGCCCCGCAGCGCAAGCAGAGCAACCAGGAATGGGAAAAAATGATTATGTCTTCCGAGGCAAATCAGATGCTGGTCAAGAATGCGGTGGTGGCGATGAAGCGCAACAACCAGGACGGGTACTGGGATGCCGTCAGTCGGGTGGACTGCATGGAGGATTACTGATTACGCATAAAGGGGCCATCACGCCCCCTTAATTTTTATCGCCGCATATCCGGAATAATCAAATCCCCGCGCAGCACATACGACCCCAGCATCTGCGTTTTTTCATCCAGCCAGCTGACGATCCGTGCAGCCATCGCATCCATGGAGTATTCAATCGCCGGAATGGTCGGGATCCCCGGCAGATGCAGGGAGCCGGCAAGGCTGAACACCATGATGTCGCCCGGCACCGATTTATTGAATGCCTGCAGCTGCGGGATCACCCGCTGCGCTTCCTGCTCGTCGGCCACCAGCAGCGCATTGAAATTCAGCGTACTGGCGTTATGCAGCAGTTCCTGTAACGCCACTGACGATGAGGTGGCTTCCATAAACACCAGATTGCGATTAAACGGCAGAAAGTTTTTTTCCAGCGCATGTTTGTAACCCAGCAGCACCTGGTCAGCGAATCCGCTGCCCTGAGGCTGGATGAGGGCAATCTGACGTCGCCCCTGGCTGGCTAAAAAAGTGCAGGCGGTTTCTGCGGCAAACGCATGGTCAAACTGGATGCTGTTGACATTATCTGACTCCATGCAGTCCACCAGGATGACGTTCTCCTGCTCGATCTGCAGCGGAAAGCGCGCGCCAATAATCAGAATGTCATCGCACAACCCGCAGGAGAGTTCATCCAGCGCATTCATGACTTCTGCTTTGGTGTTGGCGAAGCGAAGCAGCAGGTGCTTCTGGTGCTGGCTGAGGTGTTTTTCCAGCGCGTACAGATAGCCGGTAGTCTGGTTAATATTGTCCTGCGCGCAAATCACACCGATACAGCCGGTGGACTGGCTCAGCAGCGACTGGGCAATGACATTCGGCCGATAGTTCAGCTCATCGACTGCTTTCAGTACGGCAAGGCGACTGGCTTCCTTCACGCCGCGTGACCCACTCAACACCCGTGATACCGTGGCTTTGGACACCCCGGCCAGACGTGATACATCGTTGATTGTAGACATCTTTATCCTCTGACAGGTCGCACCAGGCACCTGTAATTCCTAATCCCGCACCGGCCATATTATAGCCACTCAGGAGTATAGCTGTTTCCGTTTTCCATGGAAACCGATTTTCCGTTTCCATCCATTTGATGTAAAAACCGCCAAAAATCGTGACCAAAATCCGATATCCAACCCCCATAAGCAATGGATCTTGATGGGTGTCACACTTCTGCCTTATATCAATGGAAACCGGTTTCCATATGTTATCCAATCATCTCCGCAATAACTGTTTACATTTTGAGGATGGGATGTCGATGTTCAAGATTATGCTGTGCTGCTCTGCCGGGATGTCCACCAGTTTGCTGGTGCGGAAAATGGTCGAAGTCGCAGAAGAACGCGGGTTACCGGTCAAAATTGATGCCTATGGCGTGTCCGAATTTGATACGCAGTTTCCGCAATACCAGGTCGTGCTTCTCGGACCGCAAGTCAAATACATGTTAAAAACGCTCTCAGACAAGGCTGCTACGCAAGGTGTGCCGGTACAAGCCATTGATATGATGGATTACGGTATGCAGCGTGGTGATAAAGTGCTGGACTATGCTCTGTCGCTCATTGAAGCGGCACACTAAAAGGTGTTCTCATGAGTTCGTTATATCAATCTATGGTTGCCGTCATTGAGCAGTCCATTGCGCCACTGGCGGGCAAGCTGGGCCAGCAAAAGTACGTGATTGCTATCCGCGACGGCTTTACCGCCGCGCTGCCGTTTATGATCATCGGCTCGTTTATGCTGGTGTTTATCTTCCCGCCGTTCTCAGCGGACACCACCAACAGCTTTGCCCGCGGCTGGCTCGATTTCTCCGAGACCTATCGCGAACAGCTGATGCTGCCGTTCAACCTCAGCATGGGGGTGATGACCTTCTTTATCTCGGTAGGGATTGGCGCCAGCCTGGGTCGTCAGTTTAATCTCGACCCGGTGATGTCCGGCCTGCTGGCCTTTATGGCGTTCCTGCTGGTGGCGGCGCCTTATGCCGACGGCAAAATCTCCACCCAGTATCTGTCGGGCCAGGGCATTTTCACCGCGCTTATCACCTCTATCTACGCCACCCGCGTGTATGCCTGGCTGAAAGAGAAGAAAGTCACCATCCGTCTGCCGAAAGAAGTGCCAACCGGCGTGGCGCGTTCGTTTGAAATCCTGATCCCGGTGGTTGTGGTGATCGGTACCCTGCACCCGCTGAACCTGTTTATCGAAGCACAGACCGGGATGATCATCCCGCAGGCGATTATGCACCTGCTGGAGCCGCTGGTGTCGGCGTCTGACTCCCTGCCAGCGATTCTGCTCTCCGTCCTGCTGTGCCAGATTTTCTGGTTTGCCGGGATCCACGGCGCGCTGATCGTCACAGGCATCATGAACCCGTTCTGGATGGCGAACCTGTCCGCTAACCAGGCAGCACTGGCTGCCGGTGCTGCCCTGCCGCACGTGTATCTGCAAGGCTTCTGGGATCACTACCTGCTGATTGGCGGGGTGGGCTCAACGCTGCCGCTGGCCTTCCTGCTGCTGCGCAGCCGCGTAACGCACCTGCGCACCATCGGCAAAATGGGCGTTGTGCCAAGCTTCTTTAACATCAACGAACCGATTCTGTTCGGCGCACCGATCATCATGAACCCGATGCTGTTTATCCCGTTCGTGTTCGTACCGATGATCAACGCCTGTCTGGCGTATGGCGCGACCAAACTCGGCTGGCTGGCACAGGTTGTGTCGCTGACGCCGTGGACCACCCCGGCACCGATTGGCGCCTCCTGGGCGGCAAACTGGGCCCTGAGTCCGGTAGTGATGTGCTTCATTTGTATGGCGATGTCGGCGCTGATGTATTTACCGTTCCTGCGTGCTTATGAACGTTCTTTGATGAAAAACGAAGAGCAAAAAGCGCAGGCAACCGTAGGTGCCGCTGAAACCGTCGGTAACTAAGTCAAAGAGGACGTTTTATGAAATATGCATTTCCCGAGAACTTCTGGTGGGGTAGCGCGGCTTCCGCATTGCAAACCGAAGGGGAAAGCCAGGGCAATGGCAAAGGATTAACCACCTGGGACCACTGGTTCGCCCAGCAACCGAATCGCTTTCACAATGGGGTGGGGCCGCAGAATACATCCACGTTCTATCAGAACTGGAAAGCGGACATTCAGCTGTTAAAGCAGCTGAACCACAATAGCTTTCGCACCTCGATAAGCTGGTCGCGCCTGATCCCTGACGGTATAGGTGAAGTGAATCCGGAAGCGGTCGCATTTTACAATCAGGTGATCGACGAACTGCTGGCCCAGGGCGTGACGCCGTTTATGACCCTGTTCCACTTCGACATGCCGATGGCGATGCAGGAGATTGGCGGCTGGGAAAACCGGGACGTGGTGGCAGCCTATGCCCGCTATGCCGAAACCTGTTTTGAGCTGTTTGGCGATCGGGTAATGCACTGGTTTACCTTTAACGAGCCGATTGTGCCGGTAGAGGGCGGGTATCTGTACGACTTCCACTACCCGAACGTGGTCGATTTCCGTCGTGCAGCCACCGTGGCATATCACACCGTGCTGGCACATTCGCAGGCGGTTCGCGCCTTCCGCGCCGGGCATTTTGCCGGTGAGATTGGCATCGTGCTGAACCTGACCCCGTCGTATCCGCGTTCGCAGAATCCGGCGGATGTGAAAGCAGCGCACCATGCCGACCTGCTGTTTAACCGCAGCTTCCTCGACCCGGTGCTGAGCGGTGAATATCCGGCGGATCTGGTGGCGTTGCTGAAAGCACACGATCAGCTGCCTGCCTGTCGGCCCGAAGACAGCGCGCTGATTGCCGACGGCAAAATCGACCTGCTGGGGGTGAACTACTATCAGCCGCGTCGGGTGAAGGCACGCGAATCTGCCGTGAATCCGCTGGCGCCGTTTATGCCGGAATGGTTCTTCGACAGCTACGAGATGCCGGGCCGTAAAATGAACCCGTACCGCGGCTGGGAAATTTACGAGCCAGGTATTTACGATATTCTCGTTAATCTGCGCGATAATTACGGCAACCCACGCTGCTTTATTTCTGAGAACGGCATGGGCGTCGAAAACGAGCAGCGTTTTATTGAAGACGGTCAAATTAACGATCAATACCGCATCGAGTTTATTTCCGAACACCTTAAATGGCTGCACAAAGGTATTAGCGAAGGCTGTAACTGTCTTGGCTACCATATGTGGACATTTATTGATAACTGGTCGTGGTGCAATGGCTATAAAAACCGCTACGGTTTTGTCCAGCTGGATATTACCACGCAGCAGCGCACCATTAAAAAGAGTGGAGAGTGGTTTGCCGCCACCTCTCTGAATAATAGTTTCGATAAATAGAGAAAAGATGATGATTGCCTTAGAAGAAGCGGTAATGGAAATCATCGTCAATGCTGGTCAGTCGCGCAGCCTGTGCTTTGAAGCACTGCATGCTGCGCGGCAGGGCAACTTTGACGAAGCGAAAAGCCTGCTGCGCGAAGCCGATGGTTACTCGCGCCAGGCACACCATATGCAGACCAAACTCATCGAACAGGACGCAGGCGAAGCCCGCCAGCCGATGACGTTAATTATGGTACATGCCCAGGATCATTTAATGAACTCGCTGCTGGCCCGTGAATTATCCGAAGAGATTATTCATTTATACCAGCGCTAATTAATTGAATATCAGTAATGGAGATATTGTCACGATAATAGCGTAACGCCTCTGTACCTATAAAATATAAACCCCCCTTCTTTTGGTGATAGCGACAATTAATGTCCAACCGAAATGGGATGGTTATTGTCTGAATAAAATTAAACTATATTGAGATAACCATGAACATGATAAAAAAACTTCCATTAACAATGGCGGTTCTCGCCGCGCTTTGCCCAATTTCTGTCCTCGCACAGGAGTTTACTCAGGAGCAAATCGACGCCATTGTGGCCAAAGCGGTGGACAAAGCCCTGGCCGATCGTCAGGCCAAAATGGATGCTGCAGTAGCGAAAAAAGCCGATGTCCTCAACGAGCCGCAAAGCGCCGCGCAATCGCCGGATATGGCGATCCCGTTCGGGATTAAATTTACCGGTTACGCCCGCTACGGCGCGCACTTCCAGGCTGCCGATCAGAAATACGTGGCCGTGGACGGTTCCTATAACGGCGCCTCCGCCATTGGTCGTCTCGGTAACGAAGGCAACGGCGGTGAGTTCCAGCTCTCCAAAGCGTTCAGGAGCGAAAACGGTGCCATCTGGGACGTCAACGTGATGATCGACCACTGGGGCGACGAAGTTAACCTGAAAAAAGCCTACGCGGGCGTGACGAACGTGCTGGAATCCAATCCGAACGCCTATCTGTGGGCCGGTCGTGACTTCCACCAGCGTCCGCAACAGGGCATCAACGACTACTTCTGGATGAACCACGACGGCCAGGGTGCCGGGGTGAAGAACTTCGACATCGGCGGCGTACAGTTTGACGTCGCCACCGTGGCTGCGGTCGAATCCTGTAGCCCGCAGGTCATGAATGACGAAGCCAACCCCTCGCGCATCACCTGTACCGGTGGCTCCGGCACCGGCGACAAAGGCAACTACGCGGCAACCTCCAAAATCCACGGCATGAAGCTCGGCCCGGTGGATGTGGAAATCTACGCTAACTACGGCTTTGACTCGAAAGCCATCGACACCGACGCGCGCATGAACGCCTGGCAGGGCGGCGCGGTGCTTAGCCACACCAACGACAGCGGCGTAAACAAAGTGATCGCCCGTTACTCGGATAACTCAGACAACAGCGTATTCAATAAAACCGAGGATCTGACCACGGTGTACGCCAGCTTCGAAGGGCTGCATAAATTCACCCAGGCAACGCAGGTGGAGTACATTCTGGCCTTCCACGACTTCGATAACAGCCGTGACAAAACCGACAACCGCAAAAACTACAATGCGATCGTCCGTCCAATGCACTGGTGGAACGACGTTCACTCCACCTGGCTGGAAGCGGGCTGGCAGCACGTTGATTACGACAACGGCGGCGATAACAAAGGCTGGAAGCTGACCCTGTCGCAGAACATGTCTATCGCCATGGGCCCGGAATTCCGTCCGATGCTGCGCTTCTACGTCACCGGCGGCAAGGTGGATAACGAACGCACCGCCCGCGTGAACAACACCAAGGATGAGACGCTGGACGACTTCAACGTCGGCGCCATGTGGGAAGCCTGGTTCTAAAGTAAAAGCAAAACGGCAACGCCCGTTGTCGTTTTTAATGTTTGCGCCCTCTCCCTGTGGGAGAGGGTCGGGGTGAGGGCATCAGGCCGCACCTATCCCACCACCCTACCTGACAAGATCCCATGCTATTCTGTTGGCCGAATCACAACCAACACATCGCAGGGGAGAACATGGGTGCCACAAAAAAAGGGATGCTGAATGTCCTGGTCGCCGCCATTTTATGGGGAAGTTCAGGGGTTTGCGCGCAGTACATCATGGAGAAAAGTCATATTTCCTCGCCTTACCTCACCATGGTTCGTCTGCTGTTTGCCGGGGTGATCCTGCTGACGCTGTCGTTTGTGCACGGCGACAAGATTTTCTCGGTCATCAAAAACCGTAAAGACGCCATCAGCCTGCTGATTTTTTCCCTGTTCGGGGCGCTTATCGTCCAGCTGACCTTCCTGGTCACCATCGAAAAATCCAACGCCGCCACCGCCACCGTGCTGCAGTTCCTGTCGCCGACCATTATCGTGGCGTGGTTCGCGCTGGCGCGTAAAAAGCGCCCGGGCATGTTTGTGCTGGCGGCGATCATGACTTCGCTTATCGGCACCTTTTTACTGGTGACCCACGGGGATCCGACCTCACTGACCATCTCCCCTGCCGCGCTCTGCTGGGGCATCGCCTCCGCCTTCGCCGCCGCGTTTTATACCACCTATCCGTCTACGCTGATTGCCCGCTACGGCACGCTGCCGATTGTCGGCTGGAGTATGCTGCTGGCTGGATTAATGCTGACCCCCTTCTATGCCGGACGCGACACCACCTTTGTGATTGATGGCAGCCTGCTGCTGGCATTCTTCTACCTGGTGGTGATCGGTACGGCGGTGACCTTCAGTCTGTATCTGAAAGGTGCGCAGATGATTGGTGGCCCGAAAGCGAGCATTCTGAGCTGTGCCGAGCCGCTGAGCAGCGCCCTGCTGTCGGTGATGTTGCTGGGGGTGGCGTTTACCCTGCCTGACTGGCTGGGCACGCTGCTGATTGTATCGTCGGTGGTGCTGATTTCGATGGATTCACGCAGACGCGTACAGAAATCCGCGTAGCCATTGCCCCTCACCCCGGCCCTCTCCCCATAGGAGCGAGGGGGAAAAGACGGCACCGGGCAGTCCCCTCTCCCCTGTGGGGAGAGGGTTAGGGTGAGAGGGGAATTTACTTACTGCGCCTTCACTTTCCCCGCCACCAGCAGCGCGGTGATCAGCATCAGCGTGCCGGAAATCACCAGCGGTGACGTCAGTCCCAGATGGTCGAGCGCAACGCCGCCAACCGCCGCCCCGCAGGTGTTCGCCAGCTGGATCACCGCCACCTGAATGGAACCGGCTTTTTCCGCCTGATCGGCCAACGAGCGGGTGATCCACGTCGACCAGCCCACCGGGATCAGCGCAAAAGCAAAGCCCCAGATAATCGCAACCGCCGACGCCACCCACTTGTCGCTGCCCCACAGGATCAGCACCACGGCGCTGAGGGCCAGCACCAGCGGCGCACCCGCGAGGGCAAGTTTCAGGGAGCGTTTCAGGAACTGCGCCGACAGCGAAGTACCCACAAAGCTGGCGATACCGAAGCTTAAAAGCACCAGCGTCAGACCATCAACATCAAACCCGGCCAGGTTCGTAAACACCGGGCGGATGTAGGTAAAGAAGGCAAACTGCCCGGCAAAGGCCATAAAGATGGCGCTCATCCCCGCCAGCACGCCAGGGCGTTTCAGGAGGCTGAACATGTTCTGCTTGTGATGCGCGGCTTCGCCCGGCAGCGACGGCAGCGCTTTCCATACCCACAGGATGCACAGCACGCCCATCACCGCGGCACCGTTAAAGACGTTCCGCCAGCCGATAATCCCGCCGAGGAAGCTGCCCAGCGGCGCGGCGATCACCAGCGCAATGGAGACGGCACCAAAAATCACCGACAGCGCTTTCGGCACCGTGCGCGCCGGCACCAGCCGCATGGTGAGTGACGCCGACATCGCCCAGAATCCGCCAAGCCCCAGTCCCAGACAGGCGCGACCCAGCAGCAGTAGCGCAAAGCTATCGGCAAAAGAGACCAGCAGGCAGGAGAGGGTCAGCAGCACAGAAAAGAGGATCACCACTTTGCGGCGATCGGTGGTGCCAATCACCTGGGTGATAAACAGGCTGGCAAACATGGCGACAAAGGCGGTGACGGTCACCGACTGGCCCGCTAACCCTTCGGAAATACCCAGATCCTGCGCCATCGGCGTCAGCAGGCTGACCGGTAAAAACTCCACGGTAATCAGGCAGGCGACGCAAAACGCCACGGAAAAAACCGCCGACCAGTTAGGGCGCGACACCGCTTTGGCATGGGGCGAAGGGGCGGAGTGGATCTGTTCTGTCATGAATCACCTGAAGATAAAATGAGCGGAAAGCCGCGCAGTTTAACATCTTAAATGTGATCCATTTAACGTTTTGACAACTATTGTTCACTTCGCCCGCCGACGAGAATCAGTGCAGGTAGAAAACACCCTCTTCCGGCAGGAACAGCTGGTTATAGCGCAGCTGGAAGGCGTTAAGCTCATACGGATCCGGCTCCATATCGCGCATAAAGCCGAGCGTCATACGGATCTGGGCATCGGTAATCGGCGCGGCCAGCCGCGCCTTGCGCAGCAGGCGATACCAGCTCAGCAGGTTATTTTCACTGCTGTCGACAATGCACACCTGCCAGATCAACAGCACCTGTGCGGCGTTTTGCAGATGGGACTCGTCCGGGCGTTCAAGGTAGCGGATAAACTCGTTGCCGGCGCTTTTGCCAAACTGGTCGATCATCGATTCCACGGGAACCGGGGTGATCCCCAGACGCTCGCTCAGACGACGAATGGCGCGCCGGGGCCCCGACGTCATGACGCGAAAGCCCACCACAAACACCACGGCAAGCGTAGCCAGCATTATCCAGACCATGAACTCTCCTTACGGTTAGCCGAGCATGATATCGGGAAATGCTACGCATCAACAGCAGACAACGCCGTATTAATGAACGGATAAACAGTGGAACAGCGCCAGGAAAAAAGATAGCCGGACGCGCGCAGCGGCGGGCATAAAAAAGCCCGGCGCGAGGCCGGGCAAAACGTCACCTGTGCACTCAGGCAGCGTGTAACTGACGCAGGCGTTTTTCGCGACGGATTTTGCGCTCTTCGAGCACTGCGACCATCGCCATCAGGCAGATACAGGCGATGGCGGCGGCGTCCAGCGCGGCAAAGGTGCCCGCCCAGCCGGTGAGGCCAAAGATCGGCGTGCCGTCGGCAATCATCCCCAGTCCCAGCTTGGCGAAGCTGTCGCCGATCAGATAAGCGAAGGTGCCTTTAATTCCATCGGCAGCGCCGATCGCTTTTTTCGGCACGAAGCCAACGGCGGCTACGCCAATCAGTAATTGCGGGCCAAACACCAGGAAGCCGAGCGCAAACAGCGAGGCCAGGTAGACATACTGGTTGCTGGCATGCTGGTACACGCCGAGGGTGGCGATAATCAATGCCAGCGCCACGCAGGCCACCAGTGCCCGGCGACCGTTGGCCAGATCCGACAGCCAGCCCCACAGCAAGGTGCCGACCAGGGCCCCCACTTCAAACAGGGTAAAGCCCTGGATCGCCACCTCTTTAGAGAGCTTCAGCTCCTGGAAGGCGTAGACGGTAGACCACTGATCGATACCAATGCGCACCACGTACAGGAAGATGTTGGAGAAGCACAGCAGCCAGATGACCTTATTCTTCAGCACGTACTCGACGAAGATCTGCCATTTGGTCATGTCGTTCTCTTCGGTCTCTTTGTCCTCTTCGCTGATCTCTTCGTCAAACAGCTCTTCCGCTTTGCCGAGGCCGTACGATTCCGGGGAGTCGCTGCCGTAGCGCAGACCGATAAAGCCGACCACCAGAGCGATGATCGACGGGAAGATGAACATGCCGATCACATGGCCGTCGAACAGAACATTGGCCCCGAACAGCGCCACGCCAGCCGCACCCGCACCGCCGAGGTTGTGGGAGATGTTCCACATGCCCAGGTAGGAACCGCGCTTGCGCCGCGGGGTCCATTTGGTGATGGTCGAGTAGCTGCACGACCCGCCGGTACTCTGGAAGAAACCGCTTAAGGCGTAGAAGGCGATCATCATAAACAGGCTGACCGAGCCGGTGCCCATGCTGGCGCTGAAGCCGAGCATACAAATCGCGGAGAGGATCAGCATAAACGGCAGGAACTGCTTGGTATTTTTGCCGTCCGCGTAGTACGACACCAGGGTTTTACCCACGCCGTAAGTGATGGAGAAGCCGAGACCAATCATCCCCAGCTGGGTCATGCTCAGCCCGTAGGTGGAGATCATGTCGTTCTGGGCGATGTTAAAGTTTTTGCGGATCAAATACATGGTCAGGTAGCCGATAAAGACCACCAGATAAGACTGCATGAAGGGTTTGAACCACATTTTACGCCGCACATCGAGCGGCAGATCCAGGGTCGGCTTGCGCACCTGGTTGAGGAAGGCCAGCATGTTGGGTTGCTCCTGAGCTGATTTTTATACCTGCGAATGGCAGGCATTGTAAAAATCAGCCGGGGGCGTCGCCTGAGACAGCGTCCAGGTGGAACCGGGAAAATATCTTAGTTTTGGCCCACTCGGGACAAAAGGGTGAGGTACATCACGCTTCACTGGCCTCACGCGGCGTCTGGGCATTGAGGAACGGCAGCAGCAGCAGGGCGGAAATGCCCGCCGCGATGGCGATCGCCGCGAAGAATCCGCTCCAGTGCCAGGTGTCGATCACCCGCGCCAACGGCCAGCCGGAGAGTGATGCGCCCAGATAGGCGAACAGGCCAACAAAGCCGGTTGCCGCGCCCGCCGCATCTTTGTGCGAACACTCCGCCGCCGCCATGCCAATCAGCATCTGCGGTCCAAAGACGAAAAAGCCGGTGGTGAAGAAGCAGGCTGCCTGCATCACGTAGCTGGCGAAGGGCATCAGCCACAGTGAACCGACCGAGAGCAAAATCCCGGCAGCAAAAATCAGGTTCATCGGCCCGCGGTTGCCATTGAACAACTTGTCCGAACCCCAGCCGGCAACCAACGCGCCGATAAACCCGCCCAGCTCAAACATCGACACCGCCGAGTTGGCGGTGACCAGATCGACGCCCAGCGTCTCGGACATGTACAGATTGCCCCAGTCATTGATCGCCGCGCGCACGATATACACCAGCACGTAGCACAGGGAAAGCAGCCAGATATACGGGTTCAGCAGCACGTATTTGGTGAGGATTTCCCGGCGCGTGAGCCCCTCGCCTTCCTGCTGCTGGGCAATCTCCAGCGCGTCATGCCGCCAGTCGCCAATCGGCGGCAGGCCGACGGTTTGCGGCCTGTCCCGCAGTCGCCAGCACAAAAACAGCCCGGCGAGGATCGCCAGGCTACCGGCAATCATCATCCCCGCACGCCAGCCGTAGTGCAGCGCCGCCGCCCCGACCACGATCGGGATCAGCGCCCCGCCGACGTTGTGCGCAGTGTTCCAGAGGGCCCACCAGCCGCCGCGCTCGGTACGCGAATACCAACTGGTCAGCAGACGGGCGCAAACCGGCGATCCCCAGCCCTGGAAAAAGGCGTTCAGCGCCCACAGCAGGGCAAAGGCCCACAGCGAGGTGGAGAAGCCGAACAGAATATTGACCACCCCGGTGGCGATCAGCCCCAGCCCCATAAAGTAACGGGCGTTGGAGCGATCGCTGACTATGCCGGAGACGAACTTCGACAGGCCGTAGGTGATGTAAAACAGCGTGGCCAGCAGGCCGATATCGGTGCGGGTCATCACCCCGCTGGCGAGGATCTCCGGCGCGGCAGCGTTAAAGCTTTTGCGGGTGAAATAGAACAGCGCGTAGCCGAGCCAGATGGTAAGCAAAATATGCCGCCGCCAGTAGCGATAGCGGGCGTCGATCTCGGCTTTGTCGCCGATCGGCGCAGCGTTGGCGGGGGTTTTAAACATGATGTGTCCTTAGCGGCAAACTGACGCTGACGCGGGTACCGTGGGTGCAGGAGATAGCCAGCGTACCGCCCAGCGCCGTGACGCGCTCGCGCATTCCCGCCAGGCCAAAGCCCTGCTGCGCGGAACCGGTCGGCAGCCCGCAGCCGTCATCCTCAAGCAGCAGCATCAGCCGCTCATCCTGCTGCCACCCCTGTAGCGTTACCGCGCTGGCGCTGGCGTGCTTGACGATATTATTCAGCCCTTCCTGGCAGACGCGGAACAGGGTCACGCGCTGGCCTTCGCTCAGCGTCGTCTCGTCGATATGCCAGTCGAGATGGCTGACGATGCCGCGGCTTTCCAGCTCCATCTCGCGCATCAGGGAACGTACCGCCTGTTCAAGCGAGAGATCGTCCAGCTGACGCGGACGCAGCCGCCCCAGCAGACGGCGCACTGAGTCATACACCCCGAGAGAAAGCTGTTCGATATGCGCCCCGCCCTGCTTCACACCGGCGTTGTCCGGGGCCAGGCGCTGAACGATACCCGCCTGAGTACGAATCGCAGTGATGGTCTGCCCGATATCGTCATGCAGTTCGCGCGCCACCTCCCGGCGGACGTGCTCTTCGGTCTCCAGCAGCCGCTCGGCCAGGCGGCGGTTGCGCGCCAGCTCGGTTTGCAGGGACTGGTTCAGCTCGCGCAGACGCTGGATCCCCGCTCCGAGCAGCAGTCCGGTGAGGCTCTGCGCCAGCAGCGACAGCAGCAAATCCACCGGATGGTCGTGCCAGGTCTGGCTGGCAATCAACGCAATGGCGTTCATCAGGGTCGCAATCAGCGCCCCCTGCCAGCCGTAATGCCACGCGAGGGCGATGATCGGCAGCGCCAGACAGAACGGGGTAAAGCGCGACAGTTCTGCAGGCAGGCCAAGCTGCAGCCACAGGCTCACCACAAACAGCAGCACGTAGCCAATCAAATGGCGAGCGCGCCAGTTCACCGGCTGCGACACCAGCCCCGGCCCCAGCGGCTGCCAGACGGTGCTGGTGAGATAGTGCCAGATAACAAGGCAGGTGGGGGCCAGCGTCAGCCCGCCGGTCAGGGTCAGCAGCAGGGCGTTAAATGCCTCGGGTTGGTTGATCCACGCCAGCGATTGCAGCAGCGCGGCGGCGATCAGCGCTGCCCCCTGACGCAGCAAGGTGCGCCAGTCGCGCTGGTGGCGATAGCGGGAGATGAGTGCCACCGGGATTAGCGTCAACACGCTTCCGGTCATCAATATGGGCAGATGCGCCAGCGCCACTTCCTGCGCCAGCCAGAACACCATCAGCCACTCTGCCCCGAGCAGAACCGGCCAGTAGCCGCGCGGGCATTGCAGCATCAGCCCCAGACGCAGGCCAAAGGGGAAGAGCAGCACCGCCAGCTCCGGGCGCTCGACCAGGTGCAGGCTGATACTCCACAGGCAAAACCACGCGGCAGAGAAGATAAAGAAGCTGGCGATCACCGCCACCAGCCGGGAGAAGAAGGGGTTCATTACCAGCCGTCAAACATGCGGCGGGCCAGTTCGACGTCGTTGCTGACGCCGAGTTTTTCCATCAGGTTGGCGCGGTGAACGTGAACGGTTTTCGGCGACAGGCCAAGCTCGACGGCGATCTCTTTCACCGCCATCCCCTGGGCCAGCTTTTCCGCCACCTGGCGTTCGCGCTTCGTCAGCGGATCCTGCCGCCCCGCCGCCAGCTTGATGGCGATGTCCGGCGTCAGGTAGCAACCCCCCGTCGCCACGGTACGAACGGCGGCGATCAGCTCGTCCGGGCTACAGCGTTTAGAGAGAAATCCGCGCGCCCCGGCGTTCAGCGCCTGCTCCACCAGCGCCGGGCTGTCGTGGACCGACAGCATTATCGTCGCCATCCCCTTCGGCAACTGGCTGAGCAGCTCCAGCCCGGATTGGTCCGGCATCGAGATATCGCAAATGCATACCTGTACCCCACGTCCCGGCAACCCGGCGAGCGCCTCGCGACCGGAGCCGAATTCGGCCACAACCTGAAAGTCGGGTTCCAGGTTCAGAAGCTGGGCAAATCCGGAGCGGACGATCAGGTGATCGTCGATAAGCGCGATGGTGGTCATGGTGCGGTCCTGGCGGGATGAAAAACGCGCTTACCTTAGCGATAAGCGCGCTGCTGTTCAAGCTGTGAACGATTTTCGCCGTCAGAGGATGCCGGTTGTCACCGTAAAGTGGCGCGTTTCGGCCGCAGCCAGGTGGATCAGACTGTCGCTACTTTGCGCCGCCAGGAAACCTTCCGGGCGACAGGTGGCCGGGAGGGCGAACGCGGCCACACTCTGATCGCCGTTGTAGAGGATCCACCGGGTGGCGTAGTTCAGCTCCGCACTGGTAAAGCGGGTGACGAACGTGACGCCATCGGGTGCGATCATCTGAAATTCTGGGGTCCCGGTATAGCGATCGAGCCGATCGGCAAAAAAGACAATCTCCGGATCGTAATAGTGCGGCGCATCCAGCACCTTCAGCGTGGCTTCGCCCTGCTGCAGACGCTGATTAAACGCCAGCCACTGTTCGGTTGGCTTCACATGTGCCGGTATCGATTCGCGCAGTTGAATAGCCTCATCGGGGATATTCTGGCTGAACGTGGCCCCCTCAACGTACGCATAGTTCATGTGGCACATGTACTGCAGCGGCATTGGCACCGAGGCCAGATTGGTCACCGCCATGTCGATGTCGAACAGGGCGCTGTCTTTATGCAGAGTGACCGACGGGTGCGCCTGATAATGATGACCGAATCCCATCACATACTCATAGCGCCCGCCAATGCGCAGGCTGTCGCCCTCCAGCTCGAGCCAGGCATCATCCATTGGCGCACACGGCATTTCACCGTGCAGCGGGTGCGTATCCTCGGGTGCAGGGCAGCCGTTTGCCAGCAGCCCGGAGTGAAACGCGAAGCAACCGTAAGTGGTGACCACCTCTTTTGCCGGCAGCGGCTGGCTGAACATGTTCTTCATCGTCAGATCGCGACCGTCGAACTCCGCATCCCAGATCATCTGACCCATCCACGGGAGGATCACCAGATGCCCGCGGGCATTCTGCACGCGCAGCCCTTCCACGCCGCTGGCATAGCGAAACGCCGTGACCGTGAAGTCGTCATTTTCCAGTAAGGTACGCGGCTGTTCATTAAACAGCGTGCGCCACAGGGGAAGTTTCGTCATTTTCAATCTCCTCAGGAGGCCGTGGCTTCGGTCAGTTCACGGCGTACTTTGCTTTCACGCCAGAAGTAGACGCCGACATAGACAAAGCACAGCATCGACACCAGGAAAGAGGCTTGCAACGAATGGAACATGTCAGCGACGTATCCCTGCACCGCAGGCACCACTGCCGCGCCGACAATCGCCATCACGATCACCGCACCCGCCATCTCGGTATGTTCGTTATCTACCGTATCCAGCGTGCCGGCATAAATGGTCGCCCAGCAAGGTCCAAACAGAATGCTCACCAGCACCGCCGCATATACCGCGCTGAAGCTCGGGGCCAGCGCAACGTAGACCAACAGCAGCGCCCCGATCACCGAATAGAGAATTAACACTTTTTCCGGGTTGAAGCGGGTCATCAGAATGTTGGCGATAAATTTGCCGATGAAGAAGCAGATGAAGCTGTACACCATAAAGTTGGAGGCATCGCGCTCGTTGATATCGCCCAGCTCCAGCGCCAGTCGGATGGTGAATGACCACACCGCGACCTGCATACCCACGTAGAGGAACTGCGCCATAATGCCACGACGAAATCGCGGGTTCGCCGCCAGATAACGCAGGGTCTCCATCGCCGACGGGCGTTTGTGCTGCGCGGTTGTTGCCACTTTACAGGTCGGGAAGCGAGTCAGCAGGAACAGCACCATCACCACAACCAGCACCATAATCATGTACTTGTAGGGTTCGAGGGTGTTATCCAGCATCAGGATTTTAAACTGATGGATTTGCTCAGCGTTCATCCCGGCCATCTGCTTCTCGAGGCTGTCACCTTCGGAAAAGACCAGATATTTACCCAGCAGAATCCCGGCCACTGCGCCGATCGGGTAGAAGGTCTGGCTGACGTTAAGACGCAGCGTGGCGTAGGCTTTCGGGCCCAGCATCGAGCTGTAGGTATTGGCTGCGGTTTCCAGGAAACTCAGGCCAATAGCAATGGCGAAAATCGCCGCCAGGAACATGGTGTAGGTTGCCATGTGCGAGGCAGGAAAGAAGAGCGTACAGCCAACGATATAGAGCGTCAGCCCCATTAAAATCGCGATCTTATAGCTGCTCTTTTTAATCACCAGCGATGCCGGAATGGCGATCAGGAAATAACCGCCATAAAAAGCACTTTGCACCAGCGCAGAAGCAAAATTGCTGAGTGCAAATACACTTTTAAACTGCGTAATTAATATATCATTTAATGCCGCAGCGCATCCCCATAACGGGAATAAACAGGATAACAAAATAAACTGGAACAGAGGGGTTTTATTCAGATAGCCGTCAGGCATCTGAATGATATTTTTATCGTTCATAGTGCTACCTTTTAGTGTGCAGGGTTTTATTCGTTCATCGACAGAAATTCGTTGAATTGTTCAATGCTCGGGTAAGACGATTGCGTGCCTTTTCCGGTGACGCTGAACGCGGCAAAGAAGGAGGCTTTTTTCATGGCGGCTTCAACATCGCCGCTCTGGACGTAGTAGTGCGCGAAGCAGCCGATAAAGGCATCGCCTGCGCCGCTGGTATCCACCGCATTCACTTTAAATGCCGGGACGAACACTTCTTTATCGCGCGTCATCCACAGCGCACCTTTTTCGCCCATGGTGACAATAATATTATTCAGCCCTTTATCCACCAGCGTTCTCGCGGCGAGGCAAATATTCTCGTAGGTATTCACCGGCATCCCGGTCAGAATTTCCAGCTCGGTTTCATTCGGTACAAAGAAATCACATTTACAGGCATAAGACATGTCTAATTCACGCAGTGCCGGTGCCGGATTTAATAACACCTGAATACCGTGTTTCTTACCAAATTCGATGGCGTGATAAACGGTTTCCAGCTGAACTTCAAGCTGCAATACAATGAGCTGACATTTTTTAAGATCGTCGGCCGCGCGATCGATATCTTCCGGCGAGAGGAATTTATTCGCCCCTTTGACAATCAGAATACTGTTGCTGGAACTGGCATTCACAAAAATCGGCGCCACGCCGCTGCTGGTGCAGGGCACTTTTTCGACATAAGTGGTATTGATGCCCCAGGATTCCAGATTACGGATCGTGTTATCGGCAAAAATATCGTCACCGACTTTGGTGAGCATCATCACCTTTGAATTCAGCTTAGCTGCCGCCACCGCCTGATTGGCCCCTTTGCCGCCACAGCCAATTTTAAAGGCTGGCGCTTCGAGCGTTTCACCCTCTTTCGGCATCTCGTTGATATAAGTGATGAGATCCACCATGTTGGAGCCGATAACCGCGATATCCATTTTACTTCCTCTCTGCAACAATCACATAACAATGATATTATCGTAACATTATCATGTTATTTCCGTATCATTTGTGACTGCGATCGCGATTAGACAATCCTCATGATTGTTTATTGTTTCACCACTCATTTTACGTGTTCGCCGTTTTTTCTCCGAGTCCCGGTGATGGCAAAGCGTGATCAAACAACATAAAACGATTAAATACATTGAGTTATACTGATAGCGCGCCAGGTAATGTGGCTTTTCTTTAGTGACGCCCGGCAGTATAGTATGCCGCGGGAAAAATGTTTCGAACGCATCAAGAATGTTATTATAGAAACATCGAACAGTGCAGTAGCGGAGAAGGTGAATGGAAACAAAACAAAAAGAACGTATCCGGCGTCTGGTTGAACTGCTGAAGAAAACCGACCGCATTCACCTGAAAGAGGCCGCCCGGATGCTGGAAGTGTCGGTGATGACGATTCGTCGCGACCTGAGCCCCGACAATCACGAGACGGTGCTGCCGTTAACGCTGCTGGGCGGGTATATCGTGATGGTCAACAAGCCGGCGACGGCGCCTGCCGCTCAGCCAGTCCGCAGCCAGACGCATCACCCTGACGATCTGCCGGTGGCAATTCTGGCCGCCGGGATGGTGGCGGAAAATGATCTGGTGTTTTTCGACAATGGTCCGGAGATGCCGCTGGTCATCAGCATGATCCCGGATGACATTACCTTTACCGGCATCTGCTACTCGCACCGGGTGTTTATTGCGCTCAACGAAAAACCGAATGCGACGGCCATTCTGTGCGGCGGCACCTACCGGGCAAAGAGCGATGCCTTCTATGACACCAGCAACCCGTCGGTGCTGGACTCCCTGAACCCACGCAAGGCATTTATCTCCGCCAGCGGCGTGCATGAGCACTACGGTGTGACCTGGTTTAACCCGGATGACCTCGCCACCAAACGCAAGGCCATCCAGCACGGACTGCGTAAAATCCTGCTGGCGCGGTATGCCCTGTTTGATGAAGTGGCCTCCGCCAGCATCGGGCCGCTGTCCGCCTTTGATGTGCTGATCAGCGACCGACCGCTGCCGGCAGATTACCCGGCGCACTGCCGGAACGGGTTTGTGAAAGTCATCACCCCGGATTCCGCCAGCGAGTAGGTTATTCGAAGAACACCGCAATTTTGTTAAACATGGTCGGATCGGACTGGTTGCGCACCACTTTCACCACGTCTTCCAGCTTGTCGATCTGGGCCATCATCTGCTCCAGCCGCTGATCGTCGTTTACCAGTAGCCAGATGCGGCTGTGCTCGCTGCCCTGAATCGGCAGACAGAGAATGCCTTCTACGTTAAACGCCCGGCGGGCAAACAGCCCGCAGACGTGAGTCATGACGCCAGGATGGTTGCGGACGGTGAGTTCCAGAATGACGTTATCATGTTGCTTCTGCATGGCTTATTCCCCCACCATTTCAGTATTGGCCGCACCCGGCGGAACCATCGGATAGACTTTTTGTTGTGGATCGATACGCACGTGGATCAGCGCCGGACCCGGGCGTGAGATCGCCGCCTGCAGCGCGGCATGCGCATCCTCTTGTGCATTTAAATCGCAGGTATGCAGGCCAAAACCGGCGGCAATCTGCATAAAGTTGATCGTTCCCGGATAGGTCGCAGCAAACACCCCCTGCTTGTAGAACAGGCTTTGCTGCTGATGCACCAGCCCCAGCGCTTCGTTGTTCATCAGAATGATTTTCACGTCCAGCTGATTTTCCGCGGCGGTCGCCATCTCCTGAATGTTCATCATCAGGCTGCCGTCACCGGAGAAGCAGATCACCTTGCGATCCGGATTCGCCAGCGCCGCGCCGACGGCGGCAGGCAGGCCAAAGCCCATCGTCCCCAGCCCGCCGGAGGTGAGCCACTGGCGCGGACGGTTCAGCGGATAGGCCTGCGCCGTCCACATCTGATGCTGACCCACGTCGGTGGTGATGATGGCGCTGTCGTCCACGCAGGCGGCGACGGCGTTAATCAGCCCGTAGTGGCTCAGCGGATCGCCAGCGGTTGGGATCGCCCCCGGGAACTCCTGCTGCAATCCGCTCACCTGCTGATGCCACGCGCTGCGTGGAGTGGCCTCAATCTGCGGCAGCAGCTGAGCCAGCACCTCGTTCACATCACCCTGAATGGCGACGTGCGGCTGCTTGATTTTGCCCAGTTCGGCGCGGTCGATATCCACGTGAATGATTTTGGCATTCGGGCAGAACTGCTCGGTTTTGCCAATCGCCCGGTCATCAAAACGTGCGCCGAGAACAATCAGCAGATCGGCTTCCTGCAGGATAAAGTTGGTGCTGCGCGCGCCGTGCATCCCCAGCATCCCCAGCGACAGCGGGTGCGCTTTTGGCAGCATGCCCAGCGCCATCAGGGTCATGGTGGTTGGCAGACTGGCTTTTTCGGCCAGCGTGCGCACCGCTTGCGGGGCATCGATTACTCCACCACCCAGATACAGCACCGGACGTTCTGCGGCGTTGATCATCGCGGCGGCTTCGCGCACGCTGTCGGCGCTGAATTCCGGCGACGGCGCACGGGTGCCTGGGTCGGGCAAGACGTCGATCTCAATTTCAGCGGTCTGCACATCCTTAGGAATGTCTATCCACACCGGGCCTGGACGGCCGGACTGCGCAATGCGGAACGCATCGCTGATAACCTGCGGTAATTCGCTGATATCGCGCACTAAATAGTTGTGCTTGGTGATGGGGATAGAGATGCCGTAGGTGTCCACTTCCTGGAACGCATCGGTGCCGATCATCGAGGCAGGCACCTGGCCGGTAATGCAGACTAACGGAATAGAGTCGAGGCGCGCATCGGCGATGGCGGTCACCAGGTTGGTGGCCCCCGGCCCGCTACAGGCCATGCAGACCGCCGGTTTGCCTTCGGTACGCGCCATGCCTTGGGCAATAAAGCCCGCGCCCTGCTCGTGACGCGCCAGCACATGGCGGATCTGCGTGCTCTGGCTTAAGGCGTCGTACAGCGGAAGAACCGTCCCGCCAGGAATACCGGCAACAATCGTAATGCCCTGACGTTCCAGTAAATGAACGATTAACTGCGCGCCAGTAAAGCGCGTCTTGATGGATGTTGTGCCCGAACTTGCCATGCTCCAGTCCTTTTATTCTGGGCCGACTTTCCGGGGGGCGTTAAACAAAAACCCCGCCGGTTTGCGCCGGCGGGGTTTGGAATCGTGTGTTGATTCAGTCCCTACGGCGCATTGCCGACGACCACCACCACACGCACGACGACCACTGCGGCTGGGTGCGCAGTTTTTAGTAGGGTCGAAGTCAGGATGGAAGCGTTCATGAGGACCTGTCTCTGGAATCATTGAGTGGATTTATACAAACACAGGTTTTCAGACGTGACAATGGAATTATTTTCATCTGCATAAAAATGCGTCAGCGATCACGTTTCGGTTGTCGAGCCTCCCATGTCATTTCATCCGCATCTTAGCGGTTAAGCGATTAATTCCTTTAACGATTCTGAAAAATACACGCAGAGATTTAGCCATGCTAATTGCAGGGTTATTCTTTAGCCCGTGCGTGATGAAAAGACCAAATATCAATACAGCTGAACAAAAGGAATGTCATTTCTGGTTAAGGAGAACAAATGCAATTTCTACACAGCGCATTGGTCGCCGTCACACTGCTGCTGGCCGGGTGTGACAAACCGGTGACAACCGACAGCCCACCGTTCGGAGGCGGTGGCACCATTGAAGCCATTAACCATACCAGCTGGGCCATCAATCGCTTCAGCGTCAATGGCGTAAACGGTCTCGATGCTATCGGCCCGTATCAGGGCGGCGGCGGCGGTTGCTGCTTTGGTGTGGATAGGCCGTGGGACCCGACGATGACGGTACAGGTGGACTGGGAAACTGGCGTCGCCTTTGCCAGCGACGTGCCTGAAATGCCTAAGCCGAAGGAGCCTGATACAACAGGCATGGGCAGGGATGCGCGATACAAGGCCTGGCAGGATTATTCAGATAAATATCACGCCTGGTTCGACAAATTTAAAGCCATCAGTAAAGCGCATACCCGCACTGTCCCTCTCCCCGACTACACCAGTCAGCCAACCTGCGGGATCACCGTCCATTTCCTACCCTGCGACCAGATAAAAGTCACCACCAGCTGTGCCGACTACGGCAATCCTGACTACCCGATTAAAGAGCCAGTCTATATGGAGAAACCCGGCGTATGCCCAAATTAAACCCTGACAACGTCTGGTATCCACCAGAATTCCCGGAAAGCGGCAGGCTTCCCACTGCTCAATCGCTGACAGAGCGCAATCGCTGGCAACAGGAGCACCTTGAGCACGCCTACCACAATGAACTGTGCGCGGCGGCAGGCTGGCGGGTAGCTCCCCCCTGTTGCAGAACGCTCCATATCAGCCTCTTTTTTGACGGCACCGGCAATAACCTGAACTACGACCTTTATCACGCCACGCCGCCACACCCCACCAATATTGCCCGCATATTCCGGGCAACCATTGGCCAGGGCTACGCCGGGGGCGCCGGAGACAAAAATGCCGTGTTGGTCGATCAAGAGGGATCGGCAAACAATCAATATTACAAATACTATATTCCCGGCGTGGGCACCCCTTTCCCGGAAATAATGGACCTTGATTACAGCCCTGAAGGTCTGCAATACGCCGCCTACGGTGAGGAGCGCATTAACTGGGGGCTGCTGCGGATAGTGGATGCCCTGCGCAGAATGCTGAGGTTGGGTAAGCTATCCGATGGTGAAAGCTGGCAGGCGCTGAAAGCGATGGCCACTTCCTGGATATCGTTTCAGATAGTCGGAGATTATCAGCGCCGCTCGGAATTCTTCCGCCTTCTGAACAAGCTTGGCAGACCCCTTGAAACAGCGCTAACGACGCCGGGCGTAGGTCAGGCCAGATTAATGGGTATCAAACTCTATATTTACGGTTTCTCCCGTGGCGCAGCCGCTGCCAGAACCTGCGTAAACTGGCTTAACGCGCTCATACCGCCCCCGGAACAAGGGGAACCCCAGCCGCTGTGTCTGCCTTCCGCCATGGGGAATATCCCCATAAGCGTTGAGTTCTTCGGGCTGATGGATACCGTTGCTTCAGTAGGTATCGCCCATATCGCCCCGTCGCGTAAGGCCATATGAGCTGGGCGGATGGTACGCTGGCGCTACCGGACAATGGTCTGATTAAACGTTGCGTGCACATGGTCAGCGCCCATGAACAGCGCCTCTGTTTTCCGCTGGATTCGGTCTGTCGGGAAGATGGGAGCTATCCGGAAAACAGCGTTGAAGTGGTCTATCCCGGGATGCATTCGGATATTGGCGGAGGCTATCCACCGGGCGATCAGGGTAAAGGCAGCGGAGATGAAGATGCATATTTAATTTCGCAAATTGCATTACATGATATGTATGCCGCCAGTTTTGCTGCGGGAGCTCCTTTGAAAGTCTTACGAGATGCACTCCCGGAACATCTCAAAGAAAACACATGGCGCATCATAACTACAGAACTTAGCCGTGCATTCGAAATTTCCCCGGATATCATCAAACGCTTCAACGGCTGGCGACAGCTCACGCTCGGCCTGGTGCCTTCTGAAGAAGCCCTTTCTGCCGAACACGTCACGCAATACTCCCCCGTACGTGCAGATCACAACCTTATCGACGCATTAGAACAGCAGATTGGCTGGTTAACCGCCTGGCGAATAAACCGCTATGCCAATGAGACCTTCCGTCAGCAGCGCTTTTACGCCGCTGCCGCCGCTAACGAACAAGATCAGGATAATGACCCGGCTATCCGACGGCAGCGGGAAAGGGATCATGAGACAGCGTTGAATGAACTGGAAAAAATACGTCATGCACAACGAATGAATGCCAGAGATGGCGAGTTCACGTTGTTCGCTGCGGGCCCCAAAGGCTTTGATGCCGCGCTGGGTCAGACGCAGCTGCTGCAGGCGGCGATTGAGTTCAAAGAGGACTATCAGAAGCGGCCCCGCACGCAGGCCAAAAGTTTTACCTTTAACGCGCTGGATGGTTTTCGCGGCTTTATTTACGCCTTTAACCAGGACGATATCCCTGTCGAATTCAGACGCATTAAAGAGGACGGTGAAAGGTATCTGCTAACGCTATTTCCGCCACCGGGAGTGCAACTGCGCGCTGACGACCCTGCAGGACTGACAAGGGCGCTCTTTGATGACCAGATCCATGACTCACGAGCATGGTTTATGCACAGTGCCCTTGGCGCACGCGAACCCTGGGGGAGCTATTTCTTGTATCGCATGATTTATTTTGGCGAGGCCATGAGCAAACACGTCAAACCGCTGGCTATGCTTGGCTACGTTGCCGGTCTGGCCTATCCCATTTCGACCCACGATATTCAATTCATCATCGATATGGTGCATAACGAAAATTCCCTGGCAGAACGTTCTACCGCCGGAGAGAAGATTACCGTTATCGATCCCGATACCGGCCATTCGGTGGGCGTTTTGCAGGATCGGACCCAACAATTACCTTGCGTCCACTCGTCAGCCTCGGTGCAGGCAGAATGCCGACAAGCCCTGATAAAGGATTTTAAACAGAGAAAAGCGGCGGCGATGGCGTTGTTGACCCAGTAACGCCATCCGCAGTATTCAACCTTTTGGCAACAAATGTTGCCGGAGGTTGTAGAGCAATCCTGCCTCTGCATCGTTATCCATTAGAGTTAGCGACACGCCACTTCTCCCCTCACTGTGGTAGATTCACCCCGCCTTTTGCGCCACAGGCAGTTACTTATTCTTTATCTCAATAATTTAAGAACATATTCAGCGACATGAAAAAACAACGGAACGTTAATTTACTATTAATGTTGGTCCTGCTGGTCGCCGTCGGTCAGATGGCGCAGACCATTTATATCCCGGCGATTGCAGACATGGCGAAGGCGTTGCAGGTACGTGAAGGGGCCGTCCAGAGCGTAATGGCCGCCTATCTGCTGACCTATGGCGTGTCGCAGCTGTTCTACGGCCCGCTCTCGGACCGCGTCGGTCGCCGCCCGGTGATCCTCGTCGGTATGACCATTTTTATGATCGCGACCCTGATTGCGATGACCACTCACAGCCTGAGTACGCTGATTGCTGCCAGTGCATTGCAGGGTGTCGGCACCGGGGTGGGCGGCGTGATGGCCCGTACCCTGCCGCGCGATATGTATCAGGGCAGCCAGCTTCGGCATGCCAACAGCCTGCTGAATATGGGCATTCTGGTTAGCCCGCTGATGGCGCCGCTGATTGGTGGCCTGCTGGATACGATGTGGTCCTGGCGCGCCTGTTACGGTTTCCTGCTGGTGCTGTGCGTGATTGTGACCTTCAGCATGGCGCGCTGGATGCCGGAAACCCGACCAACGGATGCGCCGCGCACGAAGTTGCTGACCAGCTACAAAATTCTGTTCGGCAACGGCGCCTTTACCTGTTACGTGCTGATGCTGATCGGCGGCCTGGCGGGCATCGCCGTATTCGAGGCCAGCTCCGGGGTACTTCTGGGTGCGGGGCTCGGTCTCAGCAGCATGGTGGTGAGTATTCTGTTTATTCTGCCGATCCCGGCGGCGTTTTTCGGCGCCTGGTTTGCCGGACGCGCCAATAAACGCTTTTCTACCCTGATGTGGCAGGCGGTGGTGAGCTGTCTGCTGGCGGGGTTGATGATGTGGATCCCAGGCCTGTTCGGGGTGATGACCGTCTGGACCCTGCTGATCCCGGCGGCGCTGTTCTTCTTTGGCGCGGGGATGTTGTTCCCGCTGGCGACCAGCGGCGCGATGGAGCCGTTCCCGTTCCTCGCGGGTACCGCCGGGGCGCTGGTGGGTGGCCTGCAGAATATCGGCTCGGGCGCGCTGGCCTGGCTCTCCGCAATGCTGCCGCAAAACGGGCAGGCAAGCCTGGGCTTGCTGATGACGTTAATGGGCCTGCTGATTTTGCTGTGCTGGCTGCCGCTGGCCTCCCGCGTTTCACATCACGAACAGGCGGTGTAATCAGGTCGCCTTTTCTTTCAACCAGTGGATAAAGGCATCAATTTTTGGCCACTGACGCCCGGACAGCGTCGACACGTAATAGTGCTGGTGGCATTTCAGGGTCTGCTCGCCAAACGGCGCGATCAGCTCACCACGATCCAGACGCTTCTGCACCAGCCGTTTTCGCCCCATCGCCACGCCAACGTGGTTGATGGCGGCGATCACCGCTAAATCTGAACGATCGAATCCAATTCCCGCCGATGGCGGCAAGTTCACCGCAAAATGTTGCGCCCAGCTAAACCACTCGTCAGTACCGGAATCGTTACTCCAGGCCTGTCTGTCGTGCAGCAGCGTGCAGTGGCGCAGGTTATCGGGATTGCTCAGCAGCTGATGCTCGCGGGCATAATCCGGTGAGCAGACAGGCAGGATCGCCTCATCCATTAAAAAGTGGTGTGAGAGCTGAGTTGGCGGCATATCGTCGAAGTAGAGCGCCAGATCGATGCCGGTTCGCTGCATATTAACGTAATCATTCCCGGTCAGGATGGTGAGCGAGATAGACGGATAGCGGCGGGTAAAGTCACCCAACATCGGTACCAGCCAGCACTGGGCAATCGACGGGCGCGAATAGACGGTCAGCGTGCCGGAAAGGGCCTGGTTTTTAATGTCGAGGATCTCCTGATTCAGGGTATCCAGCGACGATTTCAGGGTCCAGTAGACGCGCTTTCCCTCCTGGGTCAGCTCCACTTTACGGTGTGAGCGGACAAACAGCGCAATCCCCAACTCCTCTTCCAGCAGGTTCATCCGATGGCTTACCGCACTCGGGCTCAGGGACAGCTCTTCTGCCGCCAGCGCGAACGACTCGTGTCGCGCGGCCACTTCAAAGGTGTGCATCTTCGACAGCTGCCAGCCATTCAGTAAGCGATGTCTCGCCTCATTGCCCTCGTTCATCACCCTGCTCTCTTTTGCCTCATATCTGCCCCCAGAATACCCGTTAAAGATGAGAAAATGAGAACCAACGACGCTATAAATGCATTTTTTAGAGGAATGTCACTCAGTTGATCCAATCTGGCTCATGTGAGCCGTAATTTATATCGTTTGTCAGCCCCGGCGGTTTTTTCGTCCAATACCCGCAGATTACTTGAGGGTGAGGTGAGATATGGGATCTCCGGTCTGGGTTGTGGCCACGCTGCTAATAAGCATCGTGCTGATTGTGTTTACTATCGTAAAACTGAAGTTTCACCCGTTCCTCGCCCTGCTGCTGGCGAGCTTTTTTGTCGGCAGCATGATGAGGATGAGTCCGCTGGATATGGTCAACGCCATTGAGAGCGGCATCGGCGGCACGCTGGGCTTTCTGGCGGCGGTCATCGGCCTTGGCACTATTCTGGGCAAAATGATGGAAGTGTCGGGGGCGGCGGAGCGGATTGGCCTGACGCTACAGCGCTGCCGCTGGCTCTCTGTCGATGTGATCATGGTGCTGGTGGGGATGATTTGCGGCATTACGCTGTTCGTTGAAGTGGGCGTGGTGCTGCTGATCCCGCTGGCCTTCTCCATCGCCAAAAAGACCCATACTTCGCTGCTCAAACTGGCAATCCCGCTCTGTACCGCACTAATGGCGGTGCACTGCGTGGTGCCGCCGCACCCGGCGGCGCTGTTTGTCACCAATAAGCTGGGTGCCGATGTCGGGACGGTGATCGTCTATGGCCTGCTGGTCGGGCTGATGGCTTCCCTGATCGGCGGCCCGCTGTTCCTGAAGCTGCTGGGTAACCGCCTGCCGTTTAAATCCGTTCCGGCTGAATTTTCAGACCTGAAAGTGCGGGAGGAGCATACCCTGCCGTCGCTGGGTGCCACGCTGTTTACCGTCCTGCTGCCCATCGGCCTGATGCTGGTGAAAACCCTCGCCGAACTGAATATGGCGAAAACCGGCACCTTGTATACGCTGCTGGAGTTTATCGGCAACCCGATCACGGCGATGTTTATTGCGGTGTTTGTCGCCTACTACCTGCTGGGGCTGCGTCAGCAGATGGGGATGGCTACCCTGCTGACCCATACCGAAAACGGTTTTGGATCGATCGCCAATATTCTGCTGATTATTGGCGCGGGCGGGGCGTTTAACGCGATCCTCAAAACCAGCGGTTTAGCCGATACGCTGGCGTTGATTCTGTCGAATCTGCATATGCATCCGATCCTGCTTGCCTGGCTGGTGGCACTGATCCTGCACGCAGCGGTGGGGTCTGCCACGGTGGCGATGATGGGTGCGACGGCGATTGTCGCCCCGATGCTGCCACTCTACCCAAACGTCAGTCCGGAGATCATCACCATTGCCATCGGTTCCGGAGCCATTGGCTTCACGATCGTCACCGATTCACTCTTCTGGCTGGTGAAGCAGTACTGTGGCGCCAGCCTGAATGAGACCTTCAAATACTATACGACGGCGACTTTTATCGCTTCGGTGCTTGCACTTGGCGGCACGTTCCTGCTTTCTTTTATTATCTAGCGCGAAGAGATCTCTTATGGAAAACGCAAAAATCACCACCTTAATCGCCCAGTATCCTCTGGTTGAGGACCTGATCGCCCTGAAAGAGACGACCTGGTTTAACCCGAAAGCCACCACCCTTACCGAAGGGCTGCCGTGGGTGGGGTTGACGCAGGCGGATGTGGACGATGCCCATGCCCGACTGGCGCGCTTTGCCCCCTGGCTGGCGAAAGCCTTCCCGGAAACGGCAGACAATCACGGCATTATCGAATCCCCGCTGGTCGCCCTTCCAGCCATGCACCCGCGGCTGGAAAAAGAGACCGGGATGACGATCCCCGGCACCCTGCTGCTCAAAAAAGACAGCCACCTGCCGATTTCGGGCTCGATTAAAGCCCGCGGCGGTATCTATGAAGTGCTGGCCCACGCCGAAAAACTGGCGCTGGCCGCCGGGTTGTTATCCCTTGAGGATGACTACAGCAAGCTGCTCCAGCCGGAATACCGTGAGTTCTTTGGCCGTCACAGCATTGCGGTCGGTTCGACCGGCAATCTGGGGCTCTCCATTGGCATCGCCAGCGCCCGCGTCGGCTTTAAGGTGACGGTGCATATGTCCGCCGACGCCCGGGAGTGGAAAAAAGCCAAACTGCGCAGCCACGGGGTGACGGTTGTTGAGTACGAACAGGATTACGGCGTCGCGGTGGAGCAAGGGCGCAAAGCGGCCGAAAGCGATCCGAACTGCTTCTTTATCGACGATGAAAACTCCCACACCCTGTTCTTAGGCTATGCCGTGGCGGGCGAGCGCCTGAAAGCGCAGTTCGCCGAACAGGGCCGGGTGGTAGATGCAGATCACCCGCTGTTTGTCTATCTGCCGTGCGGCGTGGGCGGCGGGCCTGGCGGGGTGGCATTTGGGCTGAAGCTGGCCTTTGGCGATCACGTACACTGCTTCTTTGCCGAGCCGACGCACTCTCCGTGCATGCTGTTGGGGGTGTATACCGGCCTGCACGATGAGATTGCGGTGCAGGATCTGGGGATTGATAACCTCACCGCAGCCGATGGCCTGGCGGTCGGCCGTGCCTCCGGCTTTGTCGGCCGCGCAATGGAGCGCCTGCTTGATGGGTTTTACACCCTCTCGGATCAGAGCATGTACAACATGCTGGGCTGGCTGGCGCAAGAGGAAAACATTCGCCTTGAGCCGTCGGCGCTGGCGGGCATGGCCGGGCCGGTACGCCTCGCCGCCTCCGGTCGCTATCCGCTGGAGAACGCGACCCATCTGGTGTGGGCCACCGGCGGCGGCATGGTCCCGGACGACGAGATGGCAAAGTATCTGGCGAAAGGGCAGTAACCTAGCGGCTCTGGTACAGCAGGGCCATCAGCTCAATTGGCGAACGGTGATGGCGGATTAAATCGCGCATCACCCGCATATGCGGGGCGCTGTGGCGGAAAAAGGCCTGATACCCCGCGCACAGCATGCTTTTACCGTCTGTCCGCTGCGTCGGGCCATCGCTGCTGCACAGCGGGCGCGCCATGCAGGTCTGGCACTCCGGGGGCAATGCCGTGTGTTCCCGCTGTGCGCAGGTTGACGGCGTGTCGCGCCACACCGCCAGCGTCAAATCAAAAAGCGGCACAACGACGCGACCTATATCTTCCCGCACCCAGACATCAAACACCGCCGACAGAAATGCACCCCACTGACAGTCGGTAATCGCATCCGGGTTATCGCGATCCTGCAGGGGAATAAACTGCAGAGACGGTTTGCCCTGCGCGCGCAGAGTGCGATACAGCCGCTCCGGTTGCTGGCTGTTCTGACGATCCACCACCATTTGCAGCGTGAAAGGCACGGGCTTCGCCTTAATATGACATCCTGTCATGAGAGTTCCCTGATAACAGTAATGAGACGATTAACATGGGTAGCAGCAAACAGTAATGCGAGGGATAACACTGCGAGGGCGATCATAAATTTAATACGCACCGAGCGCGATGCTGAAAAGTCATACTGGGCCACATCCATCAGATTACGGCTGCGGGTGTAGTACCAGAGCACCAGCGCCACAATCGCCAGTATCCCCAGCGAGACCCAAAACAGCGCGCCCGCCTGCTGCCAGTTATGCTTAATCGCCAGCACCATTAAGGCACCGTAGCCCAGCAGGGTGCGAAACCAGGCCAGCGAGGTGCGCTCCGGCTGCAAACCGGGATCGGCCAGCCGACGCGCCTTGCGGCTATCCGCCATACAGCACCAGCCCCATGACCACCACCGCCACCACCATCAGGATCAGGCTGATAATCAGCAGGCTGTGGGTATAGGGCAGATCCTCTTTCAGGCGCATCGCCTGTTCATTTCGCAGCCAGCGCAGGTAGCCGTAGATCGCAAGCCCCCCAGAGAACAAGCACAGCAGCAGCGCCAGCAGCTGGCGAATAACCGGCGTGGCAAAATCGGGGGCCAGCTGGTCGAGGCCGACACCGGCAGCCAGAAAACCCAGCGCGGTGCGTATCCACGCCAGAAAGGTACGCTCGTTTGCCAGCGAGAAGCGATAATCCGGCGCTTCGCCGAGGCGGGAAATTTTCATGACCACTCCTGTCTGCCTGTCGCCCAAAACAACGGCAATATAGCGTATCCGGAGCAGTAATTCCCACCTTAGCCTATCCCCCAGAACAGCACCGCCAGCAGCTGCGGCGTGATAATGCGCATAAACATCACCAGCGGATAAACCGTGGCGTAGGAGAGCGCCGCCGCCCCGCTGGTGGCATGCAGGTTGTTGGCAAAAGCCAGCGCAGGCGGATCGGTCATCGAACCGGCCAGCATGCCGCATAGCGTCAGGTAGTTCATCTTCGTGAACAAGCGCGCCAGGATACCGACGGTCAGCAGCGGCACGGCGGTAATCACGATGCCGTAGCCAATCCAGCTGATCCCATCGCCTGCGGTCAGGGTTTCGACAAAGTCACCGCCCGATTTGAGCCCCACCACCGCCAGAAACAGCACGATCCCCAGCTCGCGTAGGGCGAGGTTCGCACTTGGCGGCATAAACCAGTAGAGCTTACCGATACAGCCGATGCGCCCAAGGATCAGGGCCATGATCAGCGGCCCGCCAGCCAGCCCCAGCTTGAGCGCCACCGGGAACCCTGGCACGTACAGCGGAATGGAGCCGAGCAGCACGCCAAGGCCGATGCCGATAAACACCGGCAGCATCTGCACCTGCTGCAGTTTTTGTTGCGCGTTACCCACCATATTGGCGACGGCATCAATCGACGCCGGGCGCCCGACCAGATTCAGAATGTCGCCAAACTGCAGGCTGGCATCGGGGCTGGCGACCAGCTCCACTCCGGCACGATTTAGACGCGAGATCACCACGTCATAGCGCTCTTTTACCTGTAGTTCACGGATTTTCTTCCCTAAAACCTGCTCGTTGGTCACCACCACCCGCTCGACGCGCATATCGGTGCCGCGCGTGGAGAGTGAGGTCTCAACTTCCTGACCGATCACCAGCTGGGCGTTGTGCAGATCCACCGGCTGGCCAACCAGGTGCAGTAGATCGCCGGTTTGGATCACCGTCCCGGGCGATGGCACCATCAGGGTCTGCTCACGCTTCAGTCGAGAGCAGATAATATTGACGCTATTGAGGATTGGCACATCCTGAATCGCCATATTGTTCAGGTTGGGGTTTTCCACGCGGATGTTGATGGTTTTGATCAGCGCATGACCGTGGGTGAGCGTCGACTCATGCTGTCGGGCTTCGTGCTCAACATCTACACGAAACAGCAGCCGTACCAGCCACATAGTCAGCAAAATTCCGCAGATGCCGAACGGGTAGGCCATGGCATAGCTCATGCCCATCTGATCCACAATTCCAGGCTCGATACCCAGATCGCGCAGAATTTGCTGTCCCGCCCCCAGCGCAGGGGTGTTGGTGACCGCACCGGAGAATATCCCCAGCACCACCGGCAGCGGAATGGCAAACATTTTATGCAGCAGGGCGGTGACCAGCCCGCCCATCACCACGATCCCCAGCGCAAAAAGGTTGAGCCGCAAACCGGAAACGCGCAGCGAAGCGAAAAAGCCCGGCCCGACCTGGATGCCGATGGTGTAAACGAAGAGGATCAGGCCAAATTCCTGAATGAAGTGCAGCATCTCCGCGCTCAGGGAGATGCCGAGCTGGTCGACAAAATGGCCGATGAAGATACCACCGAACAGCACGCCGCCAATGCCAAACCCGACGCCGCGGATTTTGACATTCCCTATCCACAGCCCGACCACCGCAACCAACGCCAGCACACTGACCGTTAACGCAATTTCACTCATGACGGCATCCCTGTGAATAACAGTAGAGTTAGCAGGGATTCTCGCAGAGGTCTGACCGGTTGTATGGGCGATGGCGCACAAAAAGAAGCCCCGCCGAGGCGGGGCTGTATCGTTAGCTGTTCAATGCCGGACGTTCGCTAATGGCGATCCGCTTCGGCGCAATCTCTTCGGGCACGTTGCGGGTGATGTCGATATGCAGCAGCCCGTTAGTGAAGGTAGCCCCGGTGACTTCCATATGTTCTGCGAGCGTAAAGCTCAGGCTGAACGGCTGGGTCACCAGACCCTGATGCAGCCATTTGGTTTCGGTCTCGGGTTTTTCCGGCGTACCTTTCACCGTCAGGCGCGTGCCTTCGAGCTGAATATCAAGGTTCTGCTGGCTGAATCCCGCCACGGCGAGCGTAATACGATAGTGGTTATCGTCGCTCTTTTCGATGTTGTACGGCGGGAACGCCTGGCTTTCAGGGGTGCTTTGCAGCGCGGTGGCCAGTTTGTCAAAACCAATCCACTGGCGCAGCAGCGGGGATAAGTCGTAATTACGCATAGTCATTCTCCTTCTGAGAAGCGAGTTCGGCACAGTTTTTTGTGCGCAGTTGTCCCGGCAAATCCTCATGGATCCACCTCTGCTCCCGATTCGGCAAGCATTCAGTCTGGGCCGCAGCAGCGACCCGAATCATTAGTTAATTTCGATACGGCGCGGTTTTTGCGCTTCCGGAATAACACGTTCCAGATCCACATAAAGCAGGCCGTTAACCAGGTTCGCACCGTGAACGTGAATGTTCTCGGCTAACTGGAACTTACGTTCAAAGTTACGTTCCGCGATGCCCTGATACAGGTAGGTACGCTCTTTCTGCTCGCCCGCGTGCGCGCCTTTCACCACCAGCAGATTATCCTGGGCCGTGATCTCCAGTTCGCTTTCCGCGAAACCGGCTACGGCAATCGCAATGCGATAGTGGTTTTCGTCAACCAATTCAACGTTATATGGCGGGTAGCCATTGCTCTGGCTTGAATTATTTTCTAAATGATTAAACAGACGATCAAAGCCGATGGCTGAACGATAAAGCGGAGAAAGATCGAAGTTACGCATACAGTTAATACTCCTGAAATCAGCAAGAATTGTCGCCTTCCACCGTGGACAGGCTGGCGTATCCCAAACGCCCATCAGGCGCGTTTGTTCATGGATACTCTTCTAAAATGGGTCTGGTTCCGATCTTTTCAAGAGCAGGTTAACGAGAAATTTTTGCACTTTACAGCGACTGGCATAGACTGGGTCTACAGCACGAAAGGTAAAATGCGATGGGTGCCACAGAGCGGTACTTTTCAACTATTCATTTTGAGCATGGCCCGTTATAACCGGGGAGCAGGCCGGTTCCGAGCCATTGATGATGACTGACGAATGATGAAAAATGTTCTGATAAAGCTGACGACGTTCAGCGCAGCAGTTGTGCTTTGCGGGTGTTCGAGCGTGATGTCTCACACCGGCGGCAAGGAAGGAACATATCCCGGCACGCGCGCCAGCGCGAACATGTTGACAGATGATGACACTAACTGGGGCACCAAATCCCTGGTGGTACTGGATATGCCGTTCACCGCCGTTGTCGACACGCTTCTGCTGCCGTGGGACCTGTTCCGCACCGATAAATCCGTGCGCTCCCGCGTGGAGCAAAGCGAGCAGGAGACGCTGGCGACCAACGCCGTGATCCCACCCGCTGAGATGCCCGTCCGCTAGTTACTGCCCGGTTTCCGTCACCCACAGCTGACGGAAACCGTCGACCTCTTCCATCCAGGCCAGATAACGTCCATCCGGGGACCAGACCACCGCATCACCGGACGGTGGATTGCCGTGATCGGACGTCAGCCAGGTGACTTTTCCGGACACGGCATCGCAGCGCGCAATGCGATTATTCAGCACAAACCCCAGCGAGTGCCCCGCCGGATGCCAGTTAAAGGCCGACTGGATATCGCTTTCGTTATGCGTCAGCTGACGAAGCTGGTCGCCATCCGGCGCAATCAACCAAATCTGCACCACGCCGTTATCATCTCGCATCAAAAACGCGATCGCGCTCGCCTGCGGGTTGCTGCGCACCCAGTGGCGCGGCGCATTCATAAGCCCCGGGAAGCGGGCATCGTGGGTATGGGTTAAACGACGCTGTTCAACACCTGCCGGCGGTGCGGGCATGCTCACCGTTGTACCTTCGAGCGGCGCGTTGCCCGCCCGCTTCCAGCCCTGCTCACTTTGCGGGAGATCGACAATAAACAGCTCTGGCACTTTTCCACCGTCTACGGACAGGGTGTCGCCGATAAAGGCCAACCGATCGTTGCCGACCCAGCCCTCTTCGTAGGCGCGGTTGATCTCATCGCTGCCCGGCGTCGGTTCCGGCGTTGTGCGGCTCACCAGCACGCTCCAGTGTGTTCCGGCATATTCGCGTGGATGATGGCCGCCAGGCGTCACCGGGCCAAAGGGTGCCGCGACACCCACATTACGCAAATCCAGCTTCGGATCCAGGGTGCGCAGCATATGGTCATTATAGGTAAAGCTGACAAACTGCCCGTCAGGGCTATACACATGCACATGGCTGCCGCCGCGCAGTGCGCCTGGGGTGAAGGGCGCAGTGATATCCATCGCATCCAGATTGCTCACCTGCCCCTGTTTCGCAATCACCCCCTGGCGGTGGTGAAAATCATACTGCCAGCAGGCATCCGGATGTTGCGGGCCGTGGATGAAAACGTACCTATCGTCCGTTGGATGCACAGTCACCACACCGACATACGCGTCGTTTGTGGCGCGATAAATCACGTCGACTTCACCGGTACTGACGTTAACCCGTTCGATGGTTTCGCCGGTAAACGACGCTCCGGATGGACGCACGTCAAAGGCCAGCCACAGGCTGTCTGCAGTCCAGGTACGGGTGTTGGTCAACTGGTGATGGCGGGGAGCGAAAGTGATTTGTTTCATGAGGATACCCTGATGCGCGGATGTCGCATCAGGGTATAGCAAGAAGGGGCTTAGTTCAGCACAAACTTCTCAATGGCATACGCCACGCCGTCCTCGAGGTTAGATTTGGTGACGAAGTTAGCCACCTCTTTCACCGACGGGATCGCGTTTTCCATTGCCACGCCTAAGCCTGCGTACTCCAGCATCGCAATGTCGTTTTCCTGATCCCCGAGGGTCATGATCTCTTCCGGCTGGATCCCCAGCGCATCGGCCAGCGACTTCACGCCGGTGCCTTTATTGACGCGTTTATCCAGAATTTCGAGGAAGTATGGCGCACTTTTCAGCACGGTATATTTCTCTTTTACGTCCGCCGGAATGCGGGCGATGGCCTGATCCAGAATCGCAGGCTCGTCAATCATCATCACTTTCAGGAACTGGGTCGCCGGATCCATATTTTCCGCTTCACAGAACACCAGCGGGATGGTGGCAACGAAAGACTCGTGCACGGTGTAATAACTGATGTCGCGGTTAGCAGTGTACAAGGTGTTGCGATCGAGCGCATGGAAGTGCGAGCCCACATCGCGGGAGAGTTGTTCCAGATACCGGTAGTCGTCATAGCTCAGCGCGGTTTGCGCCACGGTGCTGCCGTCGGCGGCTTTCTGCACCAGCGCGCCGTTGTAAGTGATGCAGTAATCACCCGGCTCATTCATGTGCAGCTCTTTCAGGTAGCTGTGCACACCTGCGTATGGGCGACCGGTAGTCAGCACCACGTTCACGCCCTGCGCACGTGCGGCAGCAATCGCGCTTTTAACGGCTGGAGAAATGGTGTGGTCTGGCAGTAACAGCGTACCGTCCATATCGATTGCAATGAGTTTGATAGCCATGGGATCCCCGGTTGGAATGAGTCTTTTCTCATGCTAACGCGATTCCGCTCAAAAAACAGCAAAGAAAAGGGGGATAGAAAGGGGAAGCAGGATTCCTCTTTTGCAGACAAAGAAAAGCCCGGTGGCGCTAGCGCTTACCGGGCCTGTGAAACCTGTAACCCCGATAAGCGCTAGCGCCACCGGGGAACAAACGGCTTAGATATCGATATTCGCCGCTTTCAGGGCGTTCTCTTCGATAAAGGCGCGACGCGGTTCTACGGCGTCACCCATCAGGGTGGTGAACAGTTGATCAGCAGCGATGGCGTCCTTAACGGTCACGCGCAACATGCGGCGGCTTTCCGGATCCATGGTGGTTTCCCACAGCTGCTCTGGGTTCATTTCGCCCAGACCTTTATAACGCTGAATGTACAGACCACGACGGGACTCTTTCACCAGCCATTCCAGCGCCTGCTCGAAGCTGGCAACCGGCTGACGGCGTTCGCCACGCTCGATGAAGGCATCATCTTCGATCAGGCCGCGCAGCTTCTCGCCAAGCGTACAGATACGGCGATATTCCGCACCGGTCACAAACTCCTGATCCAGCGGATAGTCAGTATCTACACCGTGGGTACGGACGCGGATCACCGGCTCGAACAGCTGCAGTTCGGTATTTTCAGTGATGTCGAACTTCCACTGGCTGCCGTGCTGCTCGTTCTCGTTCAGATCGCTGACCAGGGTGTTTACCCAACGGGTAACCGCCTGCTCGCTGCTGAGATCGGCTTCGGACAGCGTCGGCTGATAGACCAACGCTTTCAGCAGCGTGCGCGGGAAGCGACGCTCCATACGGCCAATCATCTTCTGCGTCGCGTTGTATTCAGAAACCAGCTTCTCTAACACTTCACCCGCCAGGGCAGGTGCGCCTTCAGTGGTATGCAGAGTCGCGCCATCCAGAGCGATAGAGAGCTGATACTGATCCATCGCTTCATCGTCTTTAATGTACTGTTCCTGCTTGCCTTTCTTCACTTTATACAGCGGCGGCTGGGCAATGTAGACATGGCCGCGCTCAACGATTTCTGGCATCTGACGGTAGAAGAAGGTCAACAGCAGCGTACGGATGTGCGAGCCGTCGACGTCCGCATCGGTCATGATGATAATGCTGTGATAGCGCAACTTGTCCGGGTTGTATTCGTCACGGCCAATGCCGCAGCCCAGCGCGGTGATAAGCGTTGCGACTTCCTGAGAGGCGAGCATTTTGTCAAAGCGCGCTTTCTCAACGTTGAGGATTTTACCTTTCAACGGCAGGATCGCCTGGTTCTTACGGTTACGCCCCTGTTTTGCAGAGCCGCCCGCAGAGTCCCCTTCCACTAAGTACAGTTCGGAATGTGCCGGGTCGCGTTCCTGACAGTCAGCCAGTTTGCCCGGCAGGCCTGCCAGGTCCAGTGCGCCTTTACGACGGGTCATTTCACGTGCACGACGTGCCGCTTCACGAGCACGTGCCGCATCGATGATTTTGCCGACCACGATTTTCGCGTCGGACGGGTTTTCCAGCAGGTATTCGCTCAGCAGTTCGTTCATCTGCTGTTCAACTGCCGTCTTCACCTCGGAAGAGACCAGCTTATCTTTAGTCTGAGAGGAGAACTTCGGATCCGGTACCTTCACGGACACCACGGCAATCAGGCCTTCACGGGCATCATCACCGGTGGCGCTGACTTTCGCTTTTTTGCTGTAGCCTTCTTTGTCCATGTAGGCGTTCAGGGTACGGGTCATCGCCGTACGGAAGCCAACAAGGTGGGTACCGCCATCACGCTGTGGGATGTTGTTGGTAAAGCAGTAGATGTTTTCCTGGAAACCGTCGTTCCACTGCAGCGCCACTTCCACACCGATACCGTCTTTCTCGGTAGAGAAATAGAAGATATTTGGGTGAATTGGCGTTTTGTTCTTGTTCAGGTACTCAACGAACGCCTTGATACCGCCTTCGTAATGGAAGTGGTCTTCTTTGCCGTCGCGCTTGTCGCGCAGGCGGATAGAGACGCCGGAGTTCAGGAATGACAGCTCGCGCAGACGCTTGGCCAGAATGTCGTATTCGAATTCCACCACGTTGCTGAACGTTTCATGGCTTGGCCAGAAACGGACCTGCGTCCCGGTCGCGTCGGTGTCACCGGTAACCGCCAGGGGGGCCTGAGGTACGCCGTGGACGTAGGTTTGCTGATGCACTTTGCCTTCGCGGCGGATCAGCAGTTCCAGCTTCTGCGACAGGGCGTTAACCACTGACACGCCTACGCCGTGCAGGCCGCCGGAAACTTTATAGGAGTTATCATCGAATTTACCGCCTGCGTGCAGAACGGTCATGATTACTTCTGCCGCAGAGACGCCCTCTTCCGGGTGGATACCGGTTGGGATCCCACGGCCATCATCGGTTACGGAGACGGAGTTGTCGGCGTGGATCGTCACCACGATATCTTTACAGTGACCCGCGAGTGCTTCGTCGATAGCGTTATCCACAACCTCGAATACCATGTGGTGCAGACCGGTGCCGTCATCCGTATCGCCGATATACATACCCGGGCGCTTACGTACCGCATCCAGCCCTTTCAGGACTTTGATACTGGAGGAGTCATAAGAATTCGACATCAACGTTTCTCGCTCATTTATTCTTGGGTTAATCCGTTATTTTACCCTTTTCCACGGTGAACATCTTCGAATTTTTGTCCGACATGTCCATTACGTGCTCAGCGCTGATGGCGCTGACGAAAACCTGCGACTGCGTGGCTTTTAAGCGGCTGGCAAGCAGCCCGCGCCGCGCATCGTCAAGTTCCGAGGCAAAATCATCAATCAGATACAGGCAGCGTCGTCCGCTTTCGCGGGTTAAAAACTCCCCCTGCGCCAGGCGCAGCGCACACATCAGGAGCTTGAGCTGCCCGCGCGATAAAGTATCTTCAACCGGCGCACCGTCAGCACGAATGCGGAAATCCGCCTTGTGCGGGCCGTGCGCAGTATAGGTCAGCATGCGGTCGCGCTCGAAGCTTCTCTCCAGCACCTCGGCATAGTCGGTCTCTTTCTCCCAGCCGCGCTGGAAGGAGAAACTGAGAGAAAACTCCGGTAAAAACTGTTTGCAGGTGTCGGCCATATCTTCGGCGATGCCTGCACTGTATTCGGCGCGCCACCGGCTGATTTGCTCCGCCAGTGGGATAAGTTCTTTATCCCACGGCCGCAGCTGGGCGTAGCGGGTCACCTGGCGTAACGCGGCGTTACGCTGTTTGAGCAGACGTTTGAGGTTGCTCCAGGCGTTAAAAAAACCCGCCTCGTTATGGAAGCATCCCCAGTCGAGGAACGCTCTTCTGTATTTGGGGCCGCCGTTGAGTAAAGTAAACCCCTCGGGGGTGATCAGCTGCATCGGCATCAGCAGTGCCAGCTCGGCCACCTTATGCCCGTCCGTGCCGTCAATGCGCACCTTGCTGTCGCCGTGCTTATCTTTGGTCAGGCCGATGGCGGTTTCACGCGCTTCACCCTGTAAACGGCCATGAAGCACAAAGGCTTCCTGTTCGTGGCGAATAACGCGGCCAATCTGCAAACTGCGAAATGCCCGACCATGGCCGAGGGTATAGATGGCTTCCAGCACGCTGGTTTTGCCGCTGCCGTTGGCGCCAACCAGGAAATTAAAGCCGGGGGATAAGGCAAGATCCGCGCTTTCGATATTGCGAAAGTCGCGGATCAACAGGCGGGTCAGCGACATTACAGTCTCATTGGCATGACAACATACGCCGCGCTTTGGCTGGCAGCATCTTCAATCTGTACGCTTGAAACGGAGTCCGTGAGCAGAATGCGAACGTTCTCGCACTTCAGCGCATTCAGCACGTCCAGCACGTAGCTGACGTTAAAGCCGATTTCCATTTCGGTACCGGCAGCATAAGTGACGTCGAGGATCTCTTCGGCCTCTTCCTGCTCCGGGTTATTCGCGGTGATTTTAAGCTGGTTTTCGCTCACATACAGACGCACGCCACGGAACTTCTCGTTCGAGAGGATCGCCGCACGGGCAAACGCCTGCTTGAGAATATCGCAGCCCGCTTCCAGAGTTTTGTCCGGATTCTTCGGCAATACGCGGCGATAATCCGGGAAACGGCCATCAACCAGCTTAGAGGTAAAGATAAAATCACCGACGTGGGCACGGATGTTGTTGCTACCGATCTGCACGCGCAGCGGGTTTTCGCCGCCGTCGAGCATACGCATCAGCTCAATGACACCTTTACGCGGCACGATCACCGAATGGTTCGGCAACGTGACGCCAATTGGCATCGAGCACACCGCCAGACGGTGGCCATCAGTGGCGACGGTACGCAGCTCTTCACCTTCAGTTTCAAACAGCATGCCGTTTAAATAGTAGCGAACGTCCTGATGCGCCATCGAGAACTGGGTGGCTTCAATCAGGCGTTTCATGGTCGCCTGCGGCAGGGTGAATTCAACTTCACTCTGCCAGTCGTCCAGATTCGGGAAGTCGATAGCCGGAAGCGTGGAGAGCGAGAAACGGCTGCGGCCAGAGCGCACCAGCATGCGATCGCCTTCGAGCTGCACGGCAATTTCTGCCCCTTCCGGTAGGCCACGGCAGATATCAAATAACTTACGCGCCGGAACCGTCGTCGCCCCCGCTTCATGCGGCTGAGACAGCGTCACGCGAGCGACCATTTCCATCTCAAGATCGGTGCCGGTCAGCGACAGCGTTCCCTCGGTAACCTGCAGCAGCAGGTTACCGAGAATAGGCAGCGTAGGGCGGCCGCCTAATGGGCCACTCACCTGCTGCAGCGGTTTTAATAAGTGTTCACGTTCAACGGTAAATTTCATAGCATCACGATGATAGTGTTCTGATTAAATTGGAGAAGTCTTCTTTAATGTCGTGGCTTTCTTCGCGCAGCTGCTCGATCTTACGACAGGCGTGCAGCACGGTAGTGTGGTCACGGCCACCAAACGCATCGCCGATTTCCGGCAGACTGTGGTTGGTTAATTCCTTTGCCAGCGCCATCGCCATCTGACGCGGTCTCGCAACCGAGCGGGAACGACGTTTAGACAGCAAATCCGCCACTTTAATTTTGTAGTACTCCGCCACCGTCTTCTGAATATTGTCGATGGTGACCAGCTTTTCCTGCAGCGCCAGCAGATCGCGCAGCGCTTCACGCACGAAATCGATGGTGATCGCCCGGCCGGTAAAATTGGCGTTTGCGATCACACGGTTCAGCGCGCCTTCCAGCTCGCGCACGTTAGAGCGCAAACGCTTGGCGATAAAGAACGCTACTTCGCCCGGCAGACGAATGTCGTTCTCGTCGGCCTTTTTCATCAGGATCGCCACGCGGGTTTCCAGCTCCGGCGGCTCGATCGCCACCGTTAAGCCCCAACCGAAGCGTGATTTCAGGCGATCCTCAACCCCGTTGATCTCTTTTGGATAACGATCCGAGGTCAAAATGATCTGCTGATTGCCTTCCAGCAGGGCATTGAAGGTGTGGAAAAACTCTTCCTGAGATCGTTCTTTATTAGCAAAGAACTGAATGTCATCGATCAGCAGCGCATCAACGGAACGGTAGTAGCGTTTAAACTCTTCGATCGCGTTATTTTGCAGGGCTTTTACCATGTCCTGCACAAAACGTTCGGAGTGCATATACACCACTTTCGCATTGGGCTTACGCGCAATGATGCCGTTACCTACCGCATGCAGCAGGTGCGTTTTACCCAGACCGGTGCCGCCATACAGGAACAGCGGGTTATACGCGCCGCCGGGGTTATCGGCCACCTGACGGGCCGCCGCGCGCGCCAGCTGGTTTGACTTACCTTCGACGAAGTTATCGAACGTGTGTTTGAGATTAACGTTGGAGCGATAAGTTGGCTCCGCAGGGGCCGGAACGTTGTCCCAGCCAGAGCGCGGGGCAGGTGCTACGCGCGGCATCTGAATCTGCGCAGTATGGGCAGGCGCAGCGGCAACGGTCGCTTTCAGGGTTTGGGTGACCGGTCTGGTACCCACTTCGAAACGCAACTGTGGGGCATCGGTACCGCAAAATTCGTTTAGTAGTCCATTGATGTTATTGAGGTATTTGTCCCTGACCCAATCGAGCACAAAACGGTTTGGCGCATACAAAGCCAGCGTGTTATCGCTCAGTTCCGCCTGCAACGGGCGGATCCACATACTGAATTCTGTGGCTGGTAACTCATCCTGCAATCGGGCAAGACATTGCTGCCAAAGCGAAAGTGACACGGCGGACTCCACTCGAACATAAAAAGAAAGCTATTGAATAGTCATGATTGTAGACACACGTCGAAAAGACCCGGCGTTTAAGGGTGACGTGCGAACCGCTCTCGGCGGTTTTTACCCGTTCAGGATCCTGGATCGCGATCGGGACCGCGGATCATAGCCTAAACTGAGCCAGAGATCTTGTGTTTCTCACAGTTTCTTCCCTATTTATCCACAGGAGGATCCGAAACCGGATAAGTGTAATCGATCCTGATGGAAGGCCCCCACGATTTAGGCCGTATAGTGGAAAAATTAATGAGTAACGACGCTTTTTTGCTTAAAAGATCTAACGAAGATCCGGGACGATCCTTGCGCTTTGATCTGGAGCCCGTATAATCCTCCACCCGGCGCGCGGGAGTCGAATTCCTGTGTCTGGCGCTGCTTATTTTACGCGCGAAAAGGTGCGGAAAGACGCAGGAAATAAGGAAAGAGAATTGACTCCGGAGTGTACAATTATTACAATCCGGCCTCTTTAATCACCCATGGCTTCGGTGTCCATCGTTCGTTATCCGTTCGGACTCCTCAAAAAGCCATTGAATTTATTCAAGTTTAGGTAGAAATCGCCATGAAACGCACTTTTCAACCGTCTGTACTGAAGCGCAACCGTTCTCACGGCTTCCGTGCTCGTATGGCTACTAAAAATGGTCGTCAGGTTCTGGCACGTCGTCGTGCTAAAAGCCGTTCACGTCTGACCGTTTCCAAGTAATTAAGCTAACCCCTGAGTGGTTAAGCTAGCATTTCCCAGGGAGTTACGTTTGTTAACTCCCACTCATTTCACTTTCGTCTTCCAGCAGCCACAACGGGCTGGCACGCCGCAAATCACCATCCTCGGCCGCCAGAATTCGCTGGGGCATCCCCGCATCGGTCTTACAGTCGCCAAGAAAAATGTTAAGCGTGCGCATGAACGCAATCGGATTAAACGTCTGACGCGTGAAAGCTTCCGCTTACGTCAACATGAACTCCCGTCTATGGATTTCGTGGTGGTGGCGAAAAAAGGGGTTGCTGACCTCGATAATCGTGCTCTCTCGGAAGCGTTGGAAAAGCTATGGCGTCGCCATTGTCGCCTGGCTCACGGTTCCTGATAGCCCTTATCCGGGTCTATCAACGCCTGATCAGTCCGCTGCTTGGGCCGCACTGCCGTTTCACTCCAACCTGTTCAAGCTACGGAATTGAGGCATTGCGCAGGTTTGGAGTGATAAAAGGCAGTTGGTTGACGGTGAAACGCGTATTAAAATGCCACCCTTTACATCCCGGTGGAGACGACCCCGTCCCCCCAGGACCTTTTGATACCAGAGAACACTAACGATGGATTCGCAACGCAATCTTCTTATCATCGCTTTGCTGTTCGTGTCTTTCATGATCTTCCAGGCTTGGGAGCAGGATAAAAATCCTCAACCTCAGCAGCAGATCACGCAGACAACGACCACCGCAGCGGGTAGCGCCGCCGACCAGGGCGTACCGTCCAGTGGCCAGGGTAAACTGATTACGGTTAAGACCGATGTGCTTGAACTGACTATCAACACCCGTGGTGGTGATGTTGAGCAGGCGCAGCTGGTAACTTACCCGAAAGAGCTCGCCTCTACTGAGCCTTTCCAGTTACTGGAAACCACGCCGCAGTTTATCTACCAGGCACAGAGTGGCCTGACCGGTCGTGATGGCCCGGATAACCCGGCTAATGGCGCGCGTCCGCTGTATAACGTCGATAAAGATGCGTTTGTACTGGCGGATGGCCAGAACGAACTCGCGATTCCGATGACTTACACTGATGCTGCTGGCAACACCTTCACCAAAACCTTCACCCTGAAACGCGGTGAATATGCGGTGAGCGTGGGCTACAACGTGCAGAACACCGGTGCGAAACCACTGGAAGTCTCCACCTTTGGCCAGCTGAAGCAAACCATCAATCTGCCGACGCACCGTGACACCGGAAGCAACAACTTCGCGTTGCATACCTTCCGTGGCGCAGCATACTCCACGCCAGATACCAAGTACGAGAAATACAAATTCGACACCATCGCCGAAAACGAAAACCTGAACGTCAGCTCGAAAGGCGGTTGGGTGGCGATGCTGCAACAGTATTTCGCGACAGCATGGGTACCGAATAACGCGGGCTCCAACAACTTCTACACCGCTAACCTGGGCAACGGCATTGCCGCTATCGGCTATAAGTCTGAGCCGGTTCTGGTTCAGCCGGGTCAAACCGGTACGCTTGGCAGCACCCTGTGGGTGGGCCCGGAAATCCAGGACAAAATGGCTGCAGTGGCGCCGCACCTGGATCTGACCGTAGATTACGGTTGGTTGTGGTTCATCTCTCAGCCGCTGTTCAAACTGCTGAAGTGGATCCACAGCTTCCTGGGTAACTGGGGCTTCTCGATCATCGTTATTACCTTTATCGTTCGTGGCATCATGTACCCGCTGACCAAAGCGCAGTACACCTCCATGGCGAAGATGCGTATGCTGCAGCCGAAAATTGCGGCGATGCGTGAGCGTCTGGGCGATGATAAGCAGCGTCAGAGCCAGGAGATGATGGCCCTGTATAAAGCAGAGAAAGTGAACCCACTGGGTGGTTGCTTCCCGCTGCTGATTCAGATGCCAATCTTCCTTGCGCTGTACTACATGCTGATGGGTTCCGTTGAACTGCGCCACGCGCCGTTCGCCCTGTGGATCCATGACCTGTCTGCACAGGACCCGTACTACATCCTGCCGATCCTGATGGGTATCACGATGTTCTTCATTCAGAAGATGTCGCCTACCACTGTGACCGACCCGATGCAGCAGAAGATCATGACCTTTATGCCGGTCATCTTCACCGTGTTCTTCCTGTGGTTCCCGTCAGGTCTGGTGCTGTACTATATCGTCAGCAACCTGGTAACCATTCTGCAGCAGCAGCTGATCTACCGTGGTCTGGAAAAACGTGGCCTGCATAGCCGCGAAAAGAAAAATTCCTGATTCGGTTAGGCTGTAGCTAAAATAAAGGCGGTCATCAGACCGCCTTTTTTTATTGCCATTTGATGAGACAAACCATGAGCCATAACGACACGATCGTCGCCCAGGCAACCCCACCGGGACGCGGTGGTGTGGGCATTCTGCGCATCTCTGGCCTGAAGGCGCGCGAAGTCGCCGAAGCGGTGCTGGGTAAGCTGCCAAAACCCCGCTACGCCGACTACCTGCCGTTTAAAGATAACGACGGTACCGCGCTGGATCAGGGCATTGCGCTGTGGTTCCCGGGGCCAAACTCCTTTACCGGTGAAGACGTGCTCGAACTGCAGGGCCACGGCGGCCCGGTGATCCTCGATCTGCTGTTAAAACGTATTCTGACCCTGCCCGGCCTGCGCATTGCCAGACCGGGCGAGTTCTCCGAACGGGCCTTCCTGAACGACAAGCTGGACCTGGCCCAGGCCGAAGCGATTGCCGATCTGATTGACGCCAGCTCCGAGCAGGCCGCGCGTTCGGCGCTCAATTCGCTGCAGGGCGCTTTTTCCGTCCGCGTAAACCATCTTGTGGAAGCGCTCACTCACCTGCGCATCTACGTGGAAGCCGCGATTGATTTCCCGGATGAAGAGATCGACTTCCTGTCTGATGGCAAAATCGAAGCTCAGCTGAACGGCGTTATGGCCGATCTGGATGCGGTACGTGCTGAGGCGCGTCAGGGCAGCCTGCTGCGCGAAGGGATGAAGGTAGTGATTGCCGGGCGTCCGAACGCCGGAAAATCGAGCCTGCTTAACGCCCTTGCGGGTCGCGAAGCGGCGATTGTTACCGACATTGCCGGTACCACCCGCGACGTGCTGCGTGAACACATTCATATCGACGGTATGCCGCTGCATATCATCGACACCGCCGGTTTACGCGATGCCAGCGACGAAGTGGAGCGGATCGGTATCGAACGCGCCTGGCAGGAGATCGAGCAGGCCGACCGTGTACTGTTTATGGTTGATGGCACCACCACTGCGGCGCTTGACCCGGCGGAGATCTGGCCGGACTTTATCGCCCGCTTGCCTGCTAACCTACCGATCACCGTGGTGCGTAACAAAGCGGACGTCACCGATGAAGCACCGGGCCTCAGCGAGGTGAACGGTCACTCACTGATCCGTCTGTCGGCACGCACCGGCGAAGGCGTGGACGCGCTGCGCAGCCATCTGAAACAGAGCATGGGCTTTGATACCAGCATGGAGGGCGGTTTCCTTGCCCGCCGTCGTCATCTGCAGGCGCTGTCCGCTGCTGCCGAGCACCTGGAGCAGGGCAAAGCCCAACTGCTGGGTGCCTGGGCGGGTGAACTGCTGGCGGAAGAGCTGCGTCTGGCGCAGCAGGCGTTAAGCGAGATTACCGGTGAGTTTACCTCGGACGATCTGCTGGGGCGGATTTTCTCCAGCTTCTGTATTGGTAAGTAACTGCGCTTCAGTCATCTGAGAAAAAGCCGCATAACCACCCTGTTATTGCGGCTTTTTTTTGCCGGTTAGAAAAAATAATAACGTATGTGACTATCTATTCTATATTACTAAAATAAATAGCAATCCCGATTATTATATTAACTGTGATTACAATCACAATTAATATATCGGCAGATAGACAAACAATCTCATTAGAATAATGTATATGCGTGTCTAATGAGGATAAATCAATGCCGATTACCTTAAATACATACATCACGTCTAAGTGGTTTAATGTTGACAATAAAATTGTCAATCACCACCCATAATCTCCCTTCGCCTCTGATTCTCTATGCAACCTGAATAGATTACACATCTATTTGATGGGTATGCCTTAATTATTGCGCTTATAAAGCTGCGATCGTGCCTTTGCATCTATCAGTCTTTGAGGATTATCCCCTCGGCTGAGATGAGTAATGGCCGGCATACTCTTACCTGTATTAATGGTTATCAATAATAACCATCAGCACCGCTGCGAAAAAAAAGGACGCTATAATGGAAAACTTCAAACATTTACCAGAACCATTTCGCATCAGAGTCATTGAGCCGGTTAAACGCACCACCAGAGAGCACCGTGAAAAAGCTATCATCAAATCGGGTATGAACCCGTTCCTGCTTGATAGCGAAGATGTGTTTATTGATTTACTTACCGACAGCGGTACCGGGGCCGTGACCCAAAATATGCAGGCCGCAATGCTGCGCGGCGACGAAGCCTATAGCGGGAGCCGGAGTTACTACGCATTGTCCGAAGCGGTAAATACTATTTTTGGTTATCAATATACTATCCCTACCCATCAGGGCCGCGGCGCTGAACAAATTTATATTCCTGTCTTAATCAAAAAACGTGAACAGGAAAAAGGATTAGACCGGACTAAAATGGTCGCCTTCTCTAACTACTTCTTTGATACCACGCAGGGACACAGCCAAATAAATGGCTGCACCGTGCGCAACGTTTATATTAAGGAAGCGTTTGATACCGGCATCCGCTATGACTTCAAAGGTAACTTTGACCTGCAAGGGTTAGAACGCGGCATTGAGGAAGTGGGCGCGAGCAACGTACCTTATATTGTTGCCACGATCACCAGTAACTCTGCCGGGGGGCAACCTGTTTCGCTGGCCAACCTGAAGGCGGTTTACGCGATCGCTAAAAAATATGATATCCCAGTGGTAATGGATTCCGCGCGCTTCGCCGAAAACGCCTATTTTATTCAGAAGCGCGAAGCGGAATATAGAGACTGGAGCATTGAAGAAATTACCCGCGAAACCTACAAATACGCGGATATGCTCGCCATGTCAGCGAAAAAAGACGCGATGGTTCCCATGGGCGGCTTGCTGTGCATTAAAGATGACCGCTATTTCGACGTTTACACCGAATGCAGAACCCTTTGCGTCGTCCAGGAGGGCTTCCCGACTTACGGTGGCCTTGAAGGTGGTGCGATGGAACGCCTTGCGGTTGGTCTCCATGACGGTATGAATCAGGACTGGCTGGCATACCGTACGAATCAGGTTCAGTACCTGGTCGACGGACTGGAATCCATTGGCGTAATTTGTCAGCAAGCGGGTGGCCATGCCGCGTTTGTGGATGCCGGAAAGTTACTGTCGCATATTCCTGCAGAGCAGTTCCCGGCTCAGGCGCTGGCTTGTGAATTATATAAAGTGGCAGGTATTCGGGCAGTTGAAATCGGTTCGTTTTTATTAGGCCGCGATCCGAAAACAGGTCAGCAGCTACCCTGCCCGGCTGAATTATTGCGTTTAACGATTCCGCGTGCAACCTACACGCAATCACATATGGACTTTATTGTCGAAGCCTTTGAGCATGTCAAAGAAAATGCAATGAATATTAAAGGGCTGACATTCACCTACGAACCGAAAGTATTACGTCACTTCACTGCCAAACTCAAAGAAGTTTAACCTGCTGTCATTGGGTGGCGAACGTCCGTTTGCCACCCGCACATAATTAAATAAATTAACAACATCAAGCTTACCATAATTGATGGGGGCACTATGGAAAACACGTTAGAGTTAGAGACTAAGCACTCCGCTGTCTGGGGTGTTATGGTGATAGCAGGTACCGTTATTGGCGGGGGAATGTTTGCTTTACCCGTGGATCTGGCAGGGGCATGGTTTTTTTGGGGGGCGTTTATTTTAATAATAGCCTGGTTCTCAATGCTTCACTCGGGTTTGTTATTATTAGAAGCGAATCTTAATTATCCAGTCGGTTCAAGTTTCAATACCATCACAAAAGATCTGCTCGGCAATAAATGGAATGTTGTCAGTGGCATTACGGTTGCATTTGTTCTCTATATACTGACTTACGCTTATATCTCCGCCAACGGCGCAATCATCAGCGAAACCATTGCGATGAATCAGGGGACGCATGTTAATCCCCGTATCGTGGGGATATGTACGGCAATCTTTGTTGCAGCCGTATTGTGGTTTAGTTCATTAGCCGCCAGCAGAATTACCTCGCTCTTTTTAGGTATTAAGATTATTTCCTTTATCGTTGTTTTTGGATCATTCTTCTTCCAGGTTGATTATTCAATATTAAGAGACCTCAACGTTAGTGCGAGCAGCAACACGACCTATTTCCCATATATCTTTATGGCACTGCCGGTATGTCTGGCATCGTTTGGCTTTCATGGCAACATTCCAAGCCTGATCATTTGCTACGGCAAGCGCAAAGACAAACTGATAAAAAGCATTGTTCTCGGCTCGCTGCTGGCCCTGGTTATCTATCTGTTCTGGTTGTATTGCACGATGGGCAACATCTCCCGCGATAGCTTCAATGAGATCATCTCCTCCGGGGGGAATGTCGATTCATTAGTGAAATCCTTCCTCGGTACCCGGCAACATGGGGTGATCGAATTTTGCTTGCTGGTGTTCTCAAATTTAGCCGTGGCCAGCTCATTTTTTGGCGTGACATTAGGTTTGTTCGACTATCTTGCTGACCTCTTCAAACTCGATAATTCACCGTCTGGTCGCCTGAAAACAATCCTGCTGACTTTCCTGCCACCCGCCATCCTCTACTTAATTTTCCCCAATGGTTTTATCTATGGAATTGGTGGCGCAGGGCTGTGTGCAACAGTATGGGCCGTCATTGTCCCCGCCTTTCTCGCATTGAAAGCGAGACAAAAATTCCCGAACAAGATGTTCACCGTCTGGGGCGGCAAGGTTATCCCGTCGATCGTGATCCTGTTCGGTGTCGTGGTCATTTTCTGCTGGTTCGGCAGTACCTTTAATTTCTTACCGCGCTTTGGCTGAATCTGACTAAAACTCTGCCAGCCATCTCACCCTGAGATGGCTTTCCTGGCAGGAAATCACCATTGTCCAAATGGCAACTCGCCACACCCCCGTTATCCCCCTATGCTGCTTGCCTGCATCTATGGGGGATTTATGGCTCGTTTTCTGTTTTGTAGTTTTGCGCTGGTGCTGCTGTATCCATCAGGGATTGATATGTATCTGGTGGGGCTTCCGCACATCGCCCGGGATCTGGGCGCCAGCGAAGCACAGCTGCATATTGCGTTTTCGGCCTACCTCGCCGGGATGGCATCATCGATGGTGTTTGCCGGGAAGATTGCCGATAAAGCGGGTCGGCAGCCTGTCGCCATCACCGGGGCGGTCATTTTTACCCTCGCCTCCGTGCTGTGCTCAATGGCACAGGACAGCCCCCTGTTCCTCACCGGGCGCTTTATTCAGGGTATTGGCGCAGGCGGCTGCTACGTGGTGGCCTTTGCGATTTTACGCGATACCTTAAGCGCCCAGCGCCGCGCCAAAGTGCTCTCTATGCTGAACGGCATCACCTGCATTATCCCAGTGCTGGCGCCGGTGGTGGGCTATCTGATTATGCTTAAGCTACCGTGGCAGAGCCTGTTCTGGACGATGGCGGCGATGGGTGCGCTGGTGTTTATCCTGTCGATTACGGTACTGAAAGAGACCCACCCGGGTTCGCAGAATGCGGGCCATAGCGCCACGCGGCCGCCGGACGAAAAACTCCTGAACCGCTTCTTTATCAGCCGGCTACTGGTGACCACGCTAAGCGTGGCGGTGATCCTGACCTATGTAAACGTTTCCCCGGTGCTGCTGATGGAGGTGATGGGCTTTGATCGCGGGGAATATTCCACGGTGATGGCCTTAACGGCGATGGTCAGTATGGCGGTGTCGTTCTCGACGCCGTTTGCCCTGAATATCTTTAGCCAGCGCACGCTGATGCTGACTTCTCAGGTGCTGTTCCTGGCGGCAGGGGTGATTCTGGCGACCGCCAGTTCCCATGCCCTTATGCTGGCGGGGATTACCCTGATTTGCGCAGGTTTCTCCGTGGGCTTTGGCGTTGCGATGAGCCAGGCGCTGGGCCCCTTTGCCCTGCGCGCGGGGGTGGCAAGCTCGGTGTTGGGTATCGCCCAGGTATGCGGCTCTTCGCTGTGGATTTGGCTGGCGGCAATAATCGGGCTCAATGCCCTGAATATGCTGATCGGGGTGCTGATTGGCTGTAGCATGCTGTGCATTACCTTACTTTTGGTTATCCGGCCCGCAGCGCACTATGAAGAAACCCATCAGCAGTCTCGATCTTAATCTTTTGTTATGCCTGCAGCTTTTGCTGCAGGAGCGCAGCGTCACCAAAGCCGCAAAACGGATGAACGTCACCCCCTCAGCGGTGAGTAAATCGCTGGCTAAGCTGCGCGACTGGTTTGACGATCCGCTGTTCGTCAAAACCCCGCTGGGGCTGCTCCCGACACCGCTGACGGTGAGTCTGGAGCAGGATCTTGCCGACTGGATGCAGATTGGTAACCAGATCCTTGACAAATTCCATCATGACTCCCCCGGCGGCCTGACGTTCGAGCTGGCGGCAGAGACCCCGCTGATGCTGATCCGCTTTAACACATTGCTGGAACAGATTAATCAGCGCTATCCGCAGGCCACGGTCAAAATGCGCCACTGGGATTACGATTCACTGGACGCCATTACGCGCGGAGAGGTCGATCTCGGCTTTACCGGGCGGGAAACGCATCCGCGCTCCCGCGAACTGCTCAAGCTGATGCCGTGGTTTATCGACTATGAAATTCTGTTCAGCGACCGTCCCTGCGTCTATCTGCGCGAGGATCACCCCGCGCTGCAGGATGAGTGGAATCTGGAAACATTCCTGCGCTACCCGCATATCAGTATTTTCTGGGAGCGTAGCGACACCTGGGCGCTGGATGAAGTGTTAAGAGAGATGGGCCGCGAGCGCAATATCGCCATGAGTTTGCCGGGTTTCGAGCAGTCGATGTTTATGGCCGCGCAGCCGGGCCATAACTACATTGCCACCGCACCACAGTACTGCCATCACTATAATCAGCTCCACCAGCGCAAGCTGATTGCCCTACCGATCCCCTTCGATGACGCGCAGGCCGAGAAGCTCACCGTGCCCTTCACCCTGATCTGGCATAAGCGTAACAGCCTCAATCCGAAAATCCTCTGGCTACGGGAAACCATTAAGGCGCTGTATGGTTCACCACTGCGTTAGCAAGCGTATTTTTGACTAATAAAATGTAAAGTTCTGCCTCAGAACGTCTCTTCGCCTCATTTAGCCATTAAAACAGACGGAAAGTTAAGCGATAATGATGTAAGCGTTTAACATCACCACTGACCATTATCATGGAGCGAAAAATGGCTACGCATTTTGCAAGAGGGACTCTGACTGAGGGGCAGCTGGTTTCATCCCGACTCTCGTCATGCTGTCATAACGACGCGCGAAAACTCCCCGAACATCGTCGTACGCGGTTCCTCGCCTCCCGGGCGTTGCTCGCCGAACTGCTGTTTATGTTGTATGGTACCGGCGAGCTGCCGGAAGTGATCACCCAGCCGGAAGGGCGTCCTGTTTTTGCTGATCCGGATCTGCCGCGTTTTTCTATTGCCTACGCCGGAAATATCGTGGGTCTGGTACTGACGACCGAGGGCGACTGCGGACTGGACATGGAACTCCAGCGCGCAATACGCAACCTGCACGGCTCCCATGCCCACGATGATTACCCCCTCTCCAGCAATGAGAACTTATGGGTACGTAACCAGAACGATCCCAACGAAGCCAAAGCCCAGCTGATCACCCTGCGTCAGAGCATCCGTAAGCTGTCAGGCGACGCCAGTGATTGCGCCAGCCTGCTGCAGCTGTTACCCGGCTCGGGTCGCCTGCGCGCCGCCAAAGCCCCCGAAATTGAAGCCCTGAGCGATGCCGAAGACGTGCTAATCTGGTCGATTGCCGTCACCCCGGCCATTGAGCGACTCAAAATCTGGCAGTTTGATAGCCGCCTCGGCTGGCACAGTCTGCCGGATGTGCCCGCCCGCGCGAACGAACCCGAAGCACGCCTGATGCGCTTAACCAGTTTACCGATTGAAAAAGCCATTATCCTCAACTGACCCTTCAGGGCCATTATGATGAAGAAGGAGTAATCATGTCTGATACGCTGAACGTTGTTACGTTACTGGGAAGTCTGCGCAAAGATTCATTTAACGGGATGGTTGCCCGCACGCTGCCGAAGCTGGCACCCGCGGGAATGGCGATCGCTGCCCTGCCGTCGATCGGTGATATTCCGCTGTATGACGCCGATGTGCAGCAGGAAGAGGGGTTCCCGGCGTCTGTCGTCGCGCTGGCAGACCAGATTCGCCAGGCGGATGGCGTGGTGATTGTCACCCCGGAATATAACTACTCGGTACCGGGTGGCTTAAAGAACGCGATCGACTGGCTTTCTCGCCTGCCGGACCAGCCGCTGGCGGGTAAACCGGTACTGATCCAGACCAGTTCAATGGGGGCGATTGGTGGCGCGCGCTGCCAGTATCACCTGCGCCAGATCCTGGTGTTCCTGGATGCGATGGTAATGAACAAGCCGGAATTTATGGGCGGAGTGATTCAGAACAAGGTCGACCCGCAGACAGGTGAAGTGGTGGATCAGAGTACGCTGGACCATCTGACCGGTCAGCTGACCGCATTTGGGAAGTATATTCAGCGGGTGAAAGCGTAACTAAAAAACCCCTCTCGATAAGAGAGGGGTTTTGCATTAGTGCGCGTCGATAAAGGCAATCTTCAGAATGAACAGCAGTGCCACCACAATCACGCATGGGCTCAGTTCACGCCAGCGCCCGGTGCCCAGCTTCATCACACAGTAAGAGATAAAGCCCAGCGCAATCCCTTCGGTGATTGAGAAGCTGAACGGCATCATCACCGCGGTAATAAACGCCGGAACCGCTTCGGTCAGATCATCCCACTTCACGCGTGACAGGCTGGATGTCATCAGCACACCCACGTAGATCAGCGCGCCTGCAGCCGCATATGGCGGTACCATTCCGGCCAGCGGAGAGAGGAAGATCACCAGCAGGAACAGCAGGCCTACAACCACCGCGGTCAGACCGGTACGGCCTCCGACAGATACCCCGGAAGAGGATTCGATATACGCAGTCACAGAAGAGGTACCGATAAAGGACCCGGTCACGGAAGAGATACTGTCCACAAACAGCGCCTGCTTCATGCGTGGGAATTTCCCTTTCTCATCTGCCAGACCGGCTTTGTCGGTGACGCCGATCAGCGTACCGGAGGAGTCAAACAGGTTAACCAGCATGAACGAGAAGATTACGCCCGCCAGACCCAGATTCAGCGAGCCCGCCAGATCGACGTGGCCAATCACGGTGGTGACGCTCGGGGGCGCAGAGACGATCCCACCGTACTTCACATCGCCCAGCATCCAACCCAGCAGGGTGGTGACCACGATGGAAACCAGCACCGCGGCGTGAATGTTACGCGAGGCGAGAATCGCAATGATAAAGAAGCCCAGCACGCCCAGCAGCACGCTGTGCGAGGTCAGGTTACCAATGCTGACCAGCGTTTCCGGATTCGCCACGATCACGCCGGCGTTTTTCAGCCCCATCATGCCGATGAACAGGCCGATACCGCTGGTGATACCTACGCGCAGGCTGACCGGGATATTGGCAATCATCCAGTAGCGGACGCGGAAAATGGTCAGGATCAGCAGACCCACCGCACCCCAGAAGATTGCGCCCATCCCCACCTGCCACGGCAGGCCCATTGCCTGAACCACTACAAAGGCGAAGAAGGCATTCAGGCCCATCGCTGGCGCCAGCGCCACCGGTAGGTTAGCGAACAGACCCATCAGGATGCTGCCGAAAGCGGCGATCAAACACGTCGTTACGAAGACGGCGCTGGTATCCATGCCAGCAACGCCCAGAATTTGCGGGTTCACGAAAACGATATAGACCATCGTCAGGAAGGTGGTGAAACCGGCGATCACTTCGGTGCGTGCCGTGGTGCCGTGTTCGCGCAGTTTAAACACGCGCTCAAGCAAACCCGTTCCAGAAGACTGGGTAGTGTGTTGTTGACTCATCATCTATTTCCGAACAAGGAGGGAAAATTCGTCGCTATCCTATACCAAAATGCGACAATAGGGGCGGTTGGCGCGCATTTTTTTTCATTGAATTTGCTTATACGGCAACGATTGCGTCCCACCATTCGGCATTACGTAAACGTTAAACTTGTTAAGAAAGGGAAAGGCATGTCTCAGATTGAAGCAGTGTTTTTCGACTGCGACGGTACGCTGGTCGACAGTGAGGTCATCTGTTCCCGGGCGTATGTCACCATGTTCCAGGAATTTGGTATTACGCTCGATCTCGAAGAGACGTTCAAACGCTTCAAAGGCGTAAAGCTCTACGAAATCATCGATATCATTAACGCCGAACGCGGCGTCAGTCTCGCGAAAGCGGATCTGGAGCCTGTTTACCGCGCCGAGGTCGCACGCCTCTTCGACTCAGAACTGGAGGTGATCGCCGGTGCCAGCGAGCTGCTGGACGCGATGGCCGTGCCGATGTGCGTGGTCTCGAATGGCCCAGTCAGCAAAATGAACCACTCCCTGGGCAAGCTGCAGATGCTGCACCATTTCCCGGAAAAACTGTTCAGCGGCTACGATATTCAGCGCTGGAAGCCCGATCCAGCACTGATGTTCCACGCGGCAAAAGCGATGAACGTCAATGCGGAAAACTGCATCCTCGTGGATGACTCCAGCGCGGGGGCGCAGTCGGGTATTGATGCGGGGATGGAGGTGTTTTACTTCTGCGCCGATCCGCATAATAAGCCGATCAATCATCCGAAGGTGACCACCTTTACCGATCTGGCTCAGCTACCGGCACTGTGGAAAGCACGCGGCTGGAATATCACCCGCTAAGCCTGACCAGCCGTAAAGCAACACGCTTTACGGCTGTACGAGGGGTGTCAGTGCGGCTGAGTCAGGGCAGAGACTGCGGCCTTATCCGCAATAATGGTTAATGCCGGATGCAGCTGTAGTACCGACGCCGGAAGCTGTTCCGTTACCGGCCCTTCGAGCATCCCCTTCAGCGCCTGCGCCTTCCCTTCGCCGTTTACAATTAGCAGTAGGTTTTTTGCCGCCATGATGCTTTTCGGCCCCATTGTTACGTAGCTGTCCGGGACCAGCGAAAAATCGCCGCCCAATTCGCCGTGAGCCACCATATTAACCATTTCGCCCGCAATCGGCACTTCGGTGGTCATATCGTGGAAGTGGGTAGTATTGGGCAGATTACCGCAAAAGTGCCCGTCTGCACCGAGTCCCATCACCACCAGATCCAATCCACCCTGTTGGGCGATCTTCGCATCGTGATCGTGATAATTATCCACCGTCAGCTTCTGGATGTTGTCTTCGCTAATGCTGGCCGGGGTAAAGAACAGGCCGCGTAAATTGGTGATAGTCACGCCATCCCCGGTTTTGCCGCGAAAAGGAATTTCGTCGAAGTTATAAAAATGTACGTTCTTCAGCCAGTCTTTGCCTTTTACGGATGCGGTAAGCAACTCGTACATTCGCTTCGGCGTTTTACCTGCGGTGATCGCCAGATTCACCCGACGCGGTTTCAGCATGTATTCAACCACATGACGAGCCGCGAGCTGACTCATCTGCTCAACGTCTTCTGTTACGATTAGCTTCATCTTCTACTCCCGCGGTGATTTAAATAATTTTTGCACGAAGGCCGCGTAAGCCGGGCGCCAGACGTCCATTTCATGATTCAGGCCGGGGTATTCCTGATAATCGAAGCGGATCTGGCGTTTCTCAAGCTCTTGCTTCAGGCCAAGGATATCTTTACCGGTGACGACATCTTTCTCACCGACCACTACCGTGAAATTGCGCAGTTGCTTGTTAATTGACTTCGGGTCATTCAGCCGCGCACTGACGCCGGCATCCGGCACCGTGGTGGTGGTGACGCCGCTAAAGGTGGCCAGCCAGCCGAACTGCTCAAGGTGATTCATCCCGGAGACCAGTGCCTGGTAACCGCCCTGCGACAGGCCCGCCAGCGCACGGCCATCCGCGTCGTCACGCACGTTAAAGCGTTTGCTAATCAGGGGGATGATGTCGTTCATTAGCTCGCGATCGGCAGCCTGGGCATTCAGCGGGTAGAAGACATTGCGCCGCTCGTTGGGAATAAACTCCTCTGCGACGATCCCCGTTGCATCGGTTTCGGTGTCTGGCACCACCACCAGCATCGGCTCAATTTTTCCGTCGGCGAGCAGGTTATCCATGATCTGCGCGATACGCCCCTGATCGATCGCCGAGCGACCGGTATCGCCAAAGCCATGATAGAAATAGAGCACCGGCAGCGGTTTTCCCTGACCAGGGTAGCCAGGCGGCGTCCAGACGAACAGCTGGCGCTCAGACTTGAGCGCAGCAGAGTGGTAGGTCAGGGTAATCAGCTCCCCGTGCGGCACCGGATTCACATCCAGAATGCTCCCCGGCACCAGCACCATGCTGGTATTCACCTGACGCTGCGGCTTGGTCATCGCCGTACCGGTGTCAATACTGCGCACGCCGTCAACGTTGAAGAAATACTCATACAGGTTGGGCTGCATCGCCGGCCCCTGCCAGCTCCAGAGACCCGCGCTGTCTTTGGTCATTGGATGAATATTTTCCGGCGAGGGGATCCCCACCACTACCGACACGCTTTTCGCTGCTGGAGCAAAATAGCGCCAGGTTACCGACTTATCGGCATTCACCTGCGTGACATACTGACTCAGTGGCCGGGAGGGATCCGGTGCGGCCGGGAGATCTGCCGCGAAAGCGGTCTGGCTGATGCAAAAGCACAGCGTAATCAGCGATAAGCGCGTTTTAATGCGTTTCATGGGTATCGTCCTTAATAAAATGTATCGGGTTACCACCAGATTTCAGCCTGCGCACCTACCGCAAACTGGTCATTTTTCTGATCTTCGAACGTGAAGTCATCCAGCTCGGTGTCTTCTGCTTTAATGTAAGTCGCGTAGAAACGGATTTCCGGGCGAGAGGTCAACATGCTGGTGCTGACTTTAAAGGTGTGGAACAGCGTTGTTTTGTAACCGGACTCGTCATATTTCTCGCCGCTGAGATCGGTGTTCTGCTGTTTGAAATACCCCAGCTCTACGCCGGTCTGGTTATATTGATCCCAGATATACGCCGGGCGAACGACGGCACGAATGGACTCAAAGTCGGAATGTGCCCCCGTTTCATAGCTGTAGACATCATTGCCGAAGGAGTAAACCAGGGCATTGGCGACAATCACCCGGTCGTTAAGGTACATCTCACCCTGCGAGGTCAGACGTACCGCCGTGCCGTTGGTGTGATCGCCGTAATACTTGCCGTTAAAGGTGGTGTACGGACTGGAGCCCGCATAGCGTGAGAAGCTGCTCGCAATGGAGTTATTGGCCAACAGCACCGAGAACTCATTGAAGCCGCCGGTATCAAATTTTTGCGTCAACGAGGTGCCAACCATCCAGGTGTCTTTCCACTGGTAATAGTCGTTGTTCTGCTGGTTATATTTCTCGCTCGAGCTCTGGTTTGCCGCGACGTAGCGCCCGCTAACCATCAGCGTGGCTTTATCCCACAGCGGTAGCTCCTTGTAGCGCAGATCGATGGTATTGGTATTGATTTGCTGTTTGTTTTGCAGAGCACGGTCGTAGTCGTCAACATCCTCACGTACCAGCGCGATATCGATCTTACCTGGCCCCACTTTCCAGTTTTCCAGCCCGATCCCCGCCGCAGCGTCGGTACGCTGTGTTTTCCAGTCCAGCATCTGGATCTCGATTTTTGGCGCGCCGTGTTTGCCGACCCAGAAGTCCGCTTCCGGGGCAAACGGCAGGAAGCCCTGCGTCGTCACGTACATATCGGAAAACTGCATATAGTTTTCGCCGCCCGCGTTATCACCAAACCAGCCGGTGGAGTACTGCTGGCCGACGTTGCCATCCAGCATCACAATGGCATCGACGCGCTTATTGCCCTCCTGCCAGACCCGCTGTTTAAGCTGCAAATCGAACCAGCCGGAGTACTCATTCCCGAGTCGACCCAATGAGCCGATCGCCCAGGATTTTGGCGAGCCGTGCGAGGCCGTTCCCCAGCCGGAGCGATAGTAGCCGTTATAGCTAAAGCCGATTTCATCCTTCACAAATTTACTGAAATCTTTCATGGTGATGGAAGAATAAACATCCCCGTTAGCGTTATCGGTTTTCACCAGCACCGCATCCGGTTTTTTCGCTGGGCTGACGACCTGCGTTTTGGCGAGCTCTTTATCCTTATATTGTTGAAGCTCGCCCTGGGTCTCTTTTAATGCTTGCTCGAGAGATGCGAGGCGTTGCTCCACGGTTAATGATTGCGACCCGGCATAGCAAAAAGGTGTCATCACTAAAATGACAGAGGTGAGGATGTTTCTCCTGAACATAATAATATTCCCTTTAATGGTTGTTATAAAACGGCAGAGGATTTTCTGGCTGAAATAAAACTAAACAGAACGGTAATAACAAACGCCATGACGATAGAAATAACCGCACCGGTAATACAGGCCCAGACGGTATAATCGACGCCGGTAGAGGGGATCGTTTGCATAAAAGTGAAGATGCTCGGTATCCCAAAGGAATAGACTTTAGTCTGGGCAAAACCAATAACGGCGCCGCCTGCTGCGCCGCTGATGCAGGCAATAACGAACGGATATTTACGCGGTAAATTGACGCCGTAGACGGCGGGCTCGGTGATACCAAATAGCCCTGTGACTGCCGCAGATCCTGCCACCGCGCGTTTTTGCCGATCGCGTTCACGCAGGCAGATCGCCAGCGCGGCACCCACCTGCGCCAGAATCGCCGGCACCAGCAGAGGCATCATGGTGTCGTAGCCCAGCACCGTGAAGTTGTTGATGCACAGCGGCACCAGCCCCCAGTGCAGACCGAACATCACAAATACCTGCCACAGACCGCCCATCAATGCGCCTGCAAACCCGGGTGCGGCGGTATAGATGAACAGATAACCTTGTGCTATCAGCCCGCTTATCCAGGTGGATACCGGCCCCACCACCATAAAGGTCAGCGGGGTAATCACCATCAGGCACAGCAGCGGCGAGAAAAAGGTTTTGACCGCTGACGGCAGCCACGCATTGAGCTTTCTCTCCAGCAAACTGCACAGCCAGGCGGAAAAAATGATTGGGATAACCGAAGAGGTGTAGTTGATAAAGGTCAGCGGAATGCCCATAAAATCAAATGCGGTGCCGCCAGACTCGTCCAGTGCCTTTAGCACCACCGGATGCACCAGCGCGCCGCCAATAATCATGGTCACGAACGGGTTGCCGCCAAACTGCTTTCCGGCGGTATAGCCGAGGATTATCGGGAAGAAATAAAACAGTGCATCGCTGGCGCTGAACAGGACTAAATAGGTTCCGCTCTGCTCGCTTAACACGTTCAATGTCGTGGCGACGGCGAGGCAGCCTTTAAGGATACCGGTCGCCGCCAGTAAGCCGATAAGGGGGGTAAAAATGCTCGAAATGACATACACAAAGCGATTGAACAGAGAGCCTTTTTCCGCATCCGCTGTCGCGGGCGTTTTTTCGCCGACAATCGCATTTACGGCGTTATAAATATCGTGAACATGGTTTCCAATAACAACCTGAAATTGACCGCCGTGTTCGACGACCATAATAATTCCGGGTGTGTTTTTTAATACTTCAGCGTTCGCTTTACTGCTCTCTTTTAATTTAAACCGTAAGCGCGTCGCGCAATGCATCAGGCTCACGATGTTATCTCTCCCGCCAACCCCAGCCACTATTTCCCCGGCTAATGTCATCTTGTTCATCCTTTAACAGTTATAGGCAAAAAAAAACCTGAAAAAGACGTCTCTTCTTGAGAAGGCCGTCTCTTTCAGGTTTTGCCCGCATGATTACGGTAGCAATCCACTATTTAACGCTGTTACGCCATCGAATAAATTGAATAAAATGACTTTTTGGCGTTGGAATGTTTTATTTCAGACTGAGATTAAAAACAATGCAGGGCTGAGTGAAATGTGACTGATATCTTAATTAATTGTCAACATGCGCGGGATATATTGATAGGATAAATATAACGCCAGCATAACTGGCGTTATGAATGATATTACTCTTTCGGATCTTTACCCGCGAGCATTTTGTCCAGCTCATCACCGCCAACGTGACGGAAATCCTGTCCTTTCACGAAGTAGAAGATGTATTCGCAAATGTTCTGGCAGCGGTCACCGATACGTTCGATTGAGCGGGCGCAGAACAGGGCGGTCAGTACGCTTGGAATGGTACGAGTGTCTTCCATCATGTAGGTCATCAGTTGACGCACAATGCCTTCATACTCCTGGTCGACTTTCTTGTCCTCACGGTAGATACGCACCGCTTCGTCCAGATCCATCCGCGCAAAGGCATCCAGCACATCGTGCAGCATCTGCACGGTGTGGCGACCTAGCGATTCCAGGCTCACCAGCAGCGGCTGGTGTTGCTGAGAAAATTTCTCCAGCGCGGTGCGGCAAATTTTGTCCGCCACGTCGCCAATACGTTCCAGCTCGGCGATGGTTTTGATGATCGCCATCACCAGGCGCAGGTCGCTCGCCGTTGGCTGGCGTTTGGCGATGATCCGCACGCAGGCTTCGTCAATGGCGACTTCCATCATGTTGACGTTTTTATCGCCCTCTACCACGCGCTTTGCCAGCTCGCTGTCCTGGTTATGCATCGCGGTGATCGCATCAGAAAGCTGCTGCTCTACCATTCCGCCCATGGTCATCACCTGGGTGCGGATGCTTTCCAGCTCTGCGTTGAACTGGCCGGAAATGTGTTTATTAAGATTGAGGTTGTCCATGGTTAACTCCAAATCAACCGTAGCGGCCAGTAATATAGTCTTCCGTTTGCTTTTTCGCGGGCTTGGTGAACAGATCGTCCGTTTTACTGAACTCAATCAACTCGCCCAGGTACATAAACGCGGTGTGGTCGGAACAACGCGCAGCCTGCTGCATGTTGTGGGTCACGATCACCACGGTGTAATCCGCTTTCAGCTCCGTGATCAGCTCTTCGATACGCCCGGTGGAGATGGGATCCAGGGCTGAACAAGGTTCATCCAGCAGCAGCACTTCCGGTCGAATGGCGATGCCACGCGCAATGCACAGACGCTGCTGTTGACCACCGGAGAGAGAGTATCCGCTCTGGTGAAGTTTATCTTTGGTTTCGTTCCATAATGCGGCCTTGGTCAAGGCCCACTGCACGCGCTCATCCATATCAGTACGGGAGAGCTTCTCAAACAGGCGTACACCAAAGGCGATATTGTCATAAATGGACATCGGGAATGGCGTCGGCTTCTGGAACACCATGCCCACCTTCGCACGCAGCAGCGCGATATCCTGGGTATTGGTGAGAATGTTATCGCCATCAAGCAGGATTTCGCCTTCGGCGCGCTGCTCAGGATACAGCGAATACATTTTGTTAAAGGTACGCAGCAGGGTGGATTTACCACAGCCTGAAGGCCCGATAAAGGCTGTCACCTGGTTCTTGGCGATATCCAGGTTGATGTTTTTCAGGGCATGGAATTTGCCATAGTAAAAGTTCAAATCACGAACCGAAAGAATACCTGGGGCAGTATCAACCATACTCATTGACTCATTTCCTCATCCGGCGCCGCAGAGTGCCACGCCGTCAATAATTAACCGTGTTTCTTCTTCGCGAAAATAACGCGCGCCAGAATGTTCAGTAACAATACACACAGGGTAATAATCAGCACCCCGGCCCAGGCCAGTGACTGCCATTCGGCAAACGGGCTCATTGCAAATTTAAAGATGGTCACCGGCAGGTTGGCGATCGGCTGCATCATGTCCGTGCTCCAGAACTGATTGGAGAGCGCGGTAAAGAGCAGCGGGGCCGTTTCACCTGCGATACGGGCAATGGCCAGCAGCACACCTGTCAGGATCCCAGAGACCGAGGCCTTCAGAGTGATGGCGGAAATCATCTTCCACTTCGGCGTACCCAATGCGTAGGCTGCTTCACGCAGGCTATCCGGCACCAGTTTCAGCATGTTCTCGGTGGTACGGATAACGATAGGTACCTGCAGCAGCGCCAGCGCAATCACCCCCGCCCAACCGGAGAAATGCTCCATCTGCGCCACCACGATGGTGTAAACAAACAGACCGACCACGATAGACGGGGCAGAAAGCAGAATGTCGTTAATGAAGCGGATCACTTCTGCGACCCACGACTTGCGGCCATATTCCGCCAGATAAATCCCCGCCATAATACCCAGTGGGGTACCAAAAACGGTCGCCCACAGGATCAGCAGGCCGCTGCCCGCCAGGGCGTTCGCCAGGCCGCCACCCGCTGTATTTGGCGGTGGAGTCATTTCGGTGAACAGCGCCAGCGACATACCGTCGATACCGCGGGTCACCGTGGAGAACAGGATCCAGATAAGCCAGAACAGGCCAAATGCCATCGTTGCCATCGAGAGGCTCAACGCAAGGCGGTTTTTAAAGCGGCGCTTCGCCTGCATTTTGCGGCGAGATTCTGCCAGCTCGGCGGTGTTTTGCATTTCGAGCGTCGCCATTAGCGTGCCCCCTCATTTTTGGCCAGGCGCATGATCATCACTTTAGAGATCGCCAGAACGATGAAGGTGATAACAAACAGAATTAAGCCCAGTTCCATCAGTGCCGCAACGTGCAGGCCCGATTCCGCTTCGGCGAATTCGTTAGCCAGCGCCGAGGTGATGCTATTACCCGGCATGTAGAGGGAGGCACTGTCGAGCTGGTAGGTGTTGCCGATGATAAAGGTGACCGCCATGGTTTCGCCCAGCGCGCGGCCCAGACCCAGCATCACGCCGCCAATCACCCCGTTGCGGGTAAACGGCAGGACGATACGCCAGATAACCTCCCAGGTGGTGCAGCCGATACCGTAGGCCGACTCTTTCATCATCACCGGAGTTTGTTCGAAGACATCGCGCATTACCGCCGCAATGTACGGAATAATCATGATGGCCAGGATCACACCTGCAGCCAGGATCCCGATACCGAATGCCGGACCGGAAAAGAGCGCGCCCACAAACGGAATATTCGACAGGACGTTGCCTACCGGTTCCTGGAAGTAAGTTGCAAACAGTGGCGCAAAGATAAACAGGCCCCACATGCCATAAACGATACTCGGGATGGCCGCCAGCAGTTCGATGGCGATGCCCAGTGGACGCTTCAGCCAGTTCGGTGCCAGTTCAGTCAGGAACAGGGCGATACCAAAGCTGACCGGCACGGCAATCAGCAGGGCGATAAACGAGGTTACCAGCGTGCCGTAAATCGGCACCAGTGCACCGTAGATATCGTTCGGGGCATCCCATTCCTTGGTCCACAGGAAGGAGAAACCAAATTTCTGGATGCTCGGCCAGGAGGAGAAAATCAAGGACACGATAATGCCGCCCAGCAGCAATAGCACAATCAGCGCAGCCAGTTTTACCAGCGCGCTGAAAATCATGTCACCTTTTTTACCCGGAGGGTTAAATGCAGGCTTGGTTGCAGCCATAAGTTACTCTTCTGTTAATCGCGTTTACGAAGTTAGCGGGTGCGCCAGGCGCTACCCGCTATTTTCGTCAGAATGCTAAATTAATACAATGCCTTACCGCTGCTGTCTTTCACGTTGGTTTTCCATGCAGCACGAATCTGCTCAACCACGCTGTCCGGCAGGCTGGCGTAGTCCAGGTCATTAGCCTGTTTGCCGCCATTTTTGTATGCCCAGTCGAAGAACTTCAGCACTTCAGTACCCTGCTCAGGTTTCTTCTGATCTTTGTGCACCAGGATGAAGGTGGTAGAGGTGATTGGCCATGCCTCGTCACCCTTCTGGTTAGTCAGATCCTGGGCGAAAGATTTGCTCCAGTCAGCGCCTTTAGCGGCGTTAGCGAAGCTCTCTTCCGTCGGGCTTACCGGCTTACCATCTGCAGAGATAAGTTTGGTGTAGGCCAGGTTGTTCTGCTTGGCGTATGCGTATTCTACGTAGCCAATTGAGCCAGGCAGACGCTGTACGAACGCGGCGATACCGTCGTTACCTTTACCGCCCAGACCGGTTGGCCAGTTAACGGTAGAGCCAGAGCCGACTTTGGATTTCCACTCTTCGTTCACTTTCGCCAGGTAGCTGGTGAAGACGAAGGAGGTACCGGAGCCGTCAGCACGACGCACCACGGCGATGTTCTGCGAAGGCAGCTTCACGCCCGGGTTCAGTTTGGTGATGGCTTCGTCATCCCATTTTTTGATTTTGCCCAGGTAAATGTCACCCAGGGTTTTGCCGTCCAACACCAGCTCGCCTGATTTCAGGCCAGGGATATTCACGGCCAGCACAACACCACCGATAACGGTCGGGAACTGGAACAGGCCTTCCTGCGTCAGTTTTTCATCAGACAGAGGAGCGTCAGATGCGCCGAAATCAACGGTGTTGGCCGTAATTTGTTTAACGCCACCGGAGGAACCGATACCCTGGTAGTTAACCTTGTTACCTGTTTCTTTCTGGTAAGTATCAGCCCATTTGGCATACACCGGCGCAGGGAAGGTTGCACCAGCACCCGTCAGGCTTGCCTCAGCAAATACAGAGAAAGCGCTCATCGATAAGGTCGCGGCGACAACAGTTGCGACAGTGGTACGCATAACTTTCATAATGTCTCCTGCAAGGATTTCGTAAATCATTGTTTAAGTGGCTACGATGAGCAAAATAGGACAAACAGGTGACAGATAAATGTCCGAATTATGACAGTTTTATGACATAGAAATCTGCAGGAAAAAATCAGCAAAATAAGCGTTTAACATCATCGCGTTAGCATTAAACATGACGGATTTTTTTCAGTAAAATTATCTTTATGTGACACTGAAAAAATAGCTGAAGATGACAGATTGTCATATACGGAAGGGATAAAAAAAACTCCACCCGAAGGTGGAGTCTGGAGAGATTATTCTACGGTAACCGACTTCGCCAGGTTACGCGGCTGGTCAACGTCAGTGCCCTTGATCAGCGCAACGTGATACGCCAGCAGCTGCAGCGGAACGGTATAGAAGATTGGCGCAATCACCTCTTCCACATGCGGCATCTCAATGATGTGCATGTTGTCGTTGCTGGTGAAACCGGCGTCGCTGTCCGCGAAGACATACAGCTGACCGCCACGGGCGCGCACTTCTTCAATGTTGGATTTCAGTTTTTCCAGCAGTTCGTTGTTTGGCGCCACAACGATAACCGGCATATCCGCATCAATCAGCGCCAGCGGGCCGTGTTTCAGCTCACCTGCCGCATAGGCTTCTGCGTGGATGTAGGAGATCTCTTTGAGCTTCAGCGCGCCTTCCAGCGCGATCGGGTACTGATCGCCACGACCGAGGAACAGGGCGTGATGCTTGTCAGAGAAATCTTCTGCCAGCGCTTCAATGCGTTTGTCCTGAGACAGCATCTGCTCAATACGGCTCGGCAGCGCCTGCAGACCGTGAACAATGTCCTGCTCGATGGACGCATCCTGGCCTTTCAGGCGTGCCAGTTTCGCCACCAGCATCAGCAATACTGTCAGCTGGGTGGTAAAGGCTTTGGTCGATGCCACACCAATTTCGGTTCCGGCGTTGGTCATCAGCGCCAGATCAGATTCACGCACCAGAGACGAACCCGGCACGTTACAGATCGCCAGCGAACCGAGATAGCCCAGCTCTTTAGACAGACGCAGCGCCGCCAGAGTATCGGCGGTTTCACCGGACTGGGACAGGGTGATCATCAGGCTGTTGCGGCGGACGGCCGATTTGCGATAGCGGAATTCGGAGGCGATTTCCACATCGCACGGCACGCCTGCCAGCGATTCAAACCAGTAGCGGGAGACCATACCGGAGTTGTAGGAGGTGCCGCAGGCAACAATCTGAATATGCTCTACGTTTGCCAGCATCTCGTTGGCGTTTGCACCCAGCTCACTCAGGTCGACCTCGCCGTGGCTGATACGCCCGGTCAGGGTATTTTTGATGGCGTTCGGCTGCTCGTAGATCTCTTTCTGCATGTAGTGACGGTAAGCGCCTTTGTCACCCGCGTCGTACTGCAGGCTTGATTCGATATCCTGACGCTTCACCTGCTCGCCAGATTTATCAAACAGGGTCACATCGCGACGGGTCACTTCGGCGATATCGCCCTCTTCCATGAAGATAAAGCGACGGGTCACCGGCAGCAGCGCCAGCTGATCGGAGGCGATAAAGTTCTCGCCCATCCCCAGACCGATCACCATCGGGCTGCCAGAACGCGCGGCCAGAAGGGTGGACGGGTCTCGGCTGTCCATGATCACGGTGCCATATGCGCCGCGCAGGTGCGGGATCGCACGCATCACGGCTTCACGCAGCGTGCCGCCCTGTTCCAGTTCCCAGTGAACCAGGTGGGCGATCACTTCAGTGTCCGTTTCAGAAACGAAGGTATAACCGCGCGCCGTCAGTTCCGCGCGCAGGGGTTCGTGGTTTTCGATGATGCCGTTATGCACCACCACAATGTGTTCAGAGACATGCGGGTGTGCGTTACCTTCTGAAGGTTCACCGTGCGTTGCCCAGCGGGTATGAGCAATACCTGTGCCGCCATGCAGCGGATTGTCTTCCGCTGCCTGCGCCAGCATGTTCACTTTACCGAGGCGACGCAGGCGGGTCAGATGACCTTCTGCATCGACCACTGCCAGACCGGCAGAGTCATAACCACGGTATTCCAGACGACGTAACCCTTCGAGAAGGATTTCAGCAATATCACGCTGCGCAACTGCTCCAACGATTCCACACATAGTTTTATATTCCAGATAGAGGCTTTACGCCTGTGTTGTCGCTGACCTGTTTTGCCCGTTTTATCGGGCGCCCCGAGCCTTGTAGAGAGTGGGGTTATATTTATTAGATACTGCCTTTGGGCGGGGGATTATGTTATCCCCTCTACCCGGATCCTCTCCCCAAAGGGAGAGGTAATAAATGAGTTACTTCTTTTTCACCGGGCGTTTCCAGCCCGGCTTCTGTACCTGCGGCACGCGGCTGATGACCAGCGCGTTATCCGCCACATCGCGCGTAACGGTGGTACCTGCGGCAATCGTGGCGCCATTGCCCACGGTGACCGGGGCCACCAGTTGGCTGTCGGAACCGACAAACACGTCATTACCGATGATAGTTTTAAACTTGTTTGCACCATCGTAGTTACAGGTGATGGTACCGGCGCCGATATTCACGTTGTCACCGATTTCAGCATCGCCCAGGTAAGTAAGATGACCCGCTTTCGAGCCCTTACCCAGACGCGCTTTTTTCATTTCTACGAAATTACCGACATGCGCGCCTTCCAGCAGCTCCGCGCCAGGACGCAGGCGAGCAAACGGCCCAATGGTGCAGGCGGCAGCCAGGTTTGCATCTTCAACCACGCTGTAGGCGCTGATCTCGCAATCGTCGCCAATCACGCTGTTTTTGATCACGCAACCCGCGCCGATCTTCACGCGGTGGCCGAGGGTGACGTTACCTTCAAGAATAACGTTAGTATCGATTTCAATATCGCGCCCGTGATTGAGTACACCACGCAGATCGAAACGTGCCGGATCGCGCAACATAACGCCTGCCAGCAGCAGCTTTTCAGCCTGCTCGGACTGGTAAACGCGCTCCAGACGGGACAGCTGCAGACGGTTGTTCACGCCTTCGACTTCGCTTAAGCGGTCCGGATGCACGGCAGCAATCTCGTGGCCTTCCTGATACGCCATCGCAATAATATCGGTGATGTAGAATTCACCCTGCGCATTGTTGTTGTTCAGGTTTGCCAGCCAGCGCTTCATGTCCGCGCCATTGGCGATCAGGATCCCGGTATTAATTTCCTGGATTTCACGCTGCGCATCGGTGGCATCTTTATGCTCGACAATCCCGGTCACGTTGCCGTTATCACGGGTGATTCGGCCGTAGCCCGTTGGATCGTCCAGCTTGACGGTCAACAGCCCAATGCCGCCCTGCGGTTTTGCTCCACGCAGGCGAGCCAGGGTCTCAACGGAGATCAGCGGCACGTCGCCGTAGAGCATCAGAATGTCTTCATCGTCGGAGAAGAACGGCGAGGCCTGCTGCATGGCGTGACCGGTACCCAGCTGTTCAGCCTGCAGGACCCAGTTGAGTTTGTCGTCACGCAGCGTCTGCTTCAGCAGGTCGCCACCGTGACCGTACACCAGATGGACCTGGCTGGCGCCAAGTTCATTCGCGGCATCAATGACATGCTGCACCATCGCTTTCCCTGCCAGGGTATGCAGCACTTTAGGTAGATCGGAATACATGCGGGTGCCTTTGCCAGCGGCAAGAATGACCACGCTCATCGTATTGTTCAACATACACGTCCTGACTGTAATTTGAGTGAGAAGTAGAACCCTTCGGTGTTGAAAATTCTACATATTTTTCGCCCTAAAATGGAGCGGCGGTAAAACGTACAACATCGCTTGATACGGGCTATTTACCGGTACTTTTTACAGCAGAATAGATAACTTTTCATAAGGAATATAGCGCCGTTTAGCGAAGTCTCCAGCCATCACAACGTGTTAGCCATTTTTTCGTTCCATGAATAAAGCCATGTAAAAACAAAACGCCGTTTTATTTATCTAATTATGTGACAAATGAAAAAGAAACGATGTTTCAACCTGATGATAATAGCGCTCAATTATTACTCAGGAGAATAAAATGAAGTCTACAATACCTCTGGCCCTGATGATGTGCACCACCTTCGCCGCCACTGCTGCCGAGCAGCCGCATGTCTGGAAGGCCATTGCGTTTGGTCAGTCTACGGACGTAAATTTTTCGTCCAACGTGCTGCCCGAAAAGATTGGCGTTAACGATGTCACTGTCGACGGAAAAACGCTGAAGCCGCAAGAGAGTGTCGATCTGGCCAAAGCCATAACCCTGGAAAGCCGAGGCGGTAAAATCGCCAACGCCCATGACGGCCTGACCTTCTTCTATACCGAACTGCCGGCCGGGGAGAATTTTGTCTTACAGGCCAATATCAAGGTGGATCAGTTTGGGCCGGAAAATGGTGCCAAACCTGCCGCACAGGAAGGGGCCGGGCTGCTGGTGCGCGACATTATCGGCACGCCTCGTCAGCAGCCGCTGAAGGCGGGTTACGAAGAGTTTCCTGCCGCCTCGAACCTGGTGATGAACGCCATCATGACTCAGGATAAAAAGGATCATCAGCGGGTGAAGATGCAGGCCATTACTCGCGAGGGGATCACCCGTCCGTGGGGGAATGCCGGTGCCGCCATCAAAAAACAGAGCTATAAGGAAGAGGTCGATCTGAGCCAGACCCCGGAATTCCGCCTGAAGCTGCAGCGCACTAACGATGGGTTTGTCACCGCATGGGCGCCGGTAGGCAGCGACAGCTGGGTGAGCAAGAGCGTGCCGCGCGCCGATCTGATTTCAGTGCAGAATAAGGATCGCTATTACGTCGGCTTCTTTGCCTCCCGCAATGCCAAAATTACGGTGACCGATGCCTCGCTGACCACCTCCAGCGCCAACACCGTCGCGTCCGCCCCGTGGAAAGCAGAGCCATTGCCGCTGCTGGTCCAGCTGGCATCCGCCAACAACAGCCCGTCAGCCGATTACCTGCTGCAGGCGCGCGCCAACGAGGACGGGACTTTTAACGTGCGGCAAAATGAAGTGGTGATCGGGAATGCGAAAGCGGTGAAAGCAGGCGAGATGTATTCTCTGCCAACTCGCCTGGAGCAGACCAGTCACTTTGCTCTCACCTTTACCCCTACGCAGGGCGAGCCCGTGACGCAGCAGTTCAGCGTCGAGCGCATCGCTGAGCGGAAAACCGATATCCTGTACGCCGCTCCGGACGGGAAGCCAGATGCGCAAGGCAAAGCCGCTGCGCCGCTAGACTTTGCCACCGCTATCACCCTGCTGGCCCCCGGCGGTAAGCTGGTGCTGAAAAGCGGAGATTATCCCCGCGCCCAGATCCCTCTTACCGCCAGTGGAACTCCCGATAAGCTGAAAACGCTGGAGGCGGACGGTAAAGTGGTGATCCACGGCCTGCTGCTGGACGCCAGCTACTGGCATATCAAGGGAATCGACGTTACGGAGAAAAGTCTGCGTATCCAGGGCAGCCATAACCTGGTTGAACAGGTCACCGCGTATCGCAACGACGATACCGGGATCCAGATATCGTCTCCGGAGAAAATTGGCCGTCCACTGTGGGCAAGCTATAACCGGGTGATCAATTCCGAATCGTATGCCAACCAGGATCCCGGCAAGATTAATGCTGATGGCTTTGCGGTGAAGATGCGGGTTGGCGAAGGCAACCGGCTGGAGAATTGCTATGCGCACGACAATATTGATGACGGCTTTGACCTGTTCAACAAGATTGAAGACGGTGCGAACGGCGTGGTGGTGATCGAGAACTCAGTCGCCAGCAATAATACCAGCAACGGCTTTAAGCTTGGCGGGGAAGGGCAGCCTGTGGCGCACCAGATCCGCAACAGCAAAGCGACGGGCAATCATCTGGATGGCTTCACCGATAACTTTAACCCAGGCAAGCTGGTGGTTGAGAATAACCTTGCGGTGGATAACCAGCGTTTCAACTATATCTTCCGCCCAAGTCCGTACGGCGATGTGACCACGCAGGGAACATTTACCGGCAACGTGTCGATCCGTAACCAGCCAGGACAGTACGATGATGCAGTCGTGGGGATGATTGATAACACGAATTACTTTATTGCCGGGGGCAAAAGCGTCAATACGGAAGGGAAAGAGGTCGATAAAGCTCAGGTGAAAACACAGTAACCAGAGAGGCGCTTCGCTTATCACACGACGGTAAGCGTGGCGCCACCCGGCATATCAGCACTTAGTGGTTGATTGTACCGAAAGAGATCGTCATGCTGCTGAAAAGGACTATGATTTTGTTGATAATTTTCATGATGGCATCCTGATGTTGTTGGCGTTCAGTTATGTGACATTCATCACAAAACGAAGTCTACTCCTGAACATTTTGCCGATCAAGCTTTTGTGATGTAAATCACAAAATAAATAAAACACCTTTTCAGTTTTGGAATTAATGAAACGCAGCCATAAAAAAAGCCAGCCTGGAAACCAGACTGGCTTTTATGCTTTCAAGCCGGTGTTACATCGCTTTTTTGGTCAACTCGATAACGCGCAGTTTCGCGATCGCTTTGGCCAGCTCTGCAGACGCCTGAGCGTAATCCACGTCGCCATGAGAGCTTTTAATCTGCTCTTCTGCTTTACGCTTCGCTTCCAGAGCTCGCGCTTCGTCGAGATCCTGGCCACGAATTGCGGTATCAGCCAGTACGGTCACGCTACCAGGTTGCACTTCAATAATGCCGCCTGACAGATAGATAAACTCTTCATGACCGAACTGTTTAACGATGCGGATCATACCAGGCTTAATGGCGGTGAGCAGCGGGGCGTGACCCGGGAAAATACCCAGTTCACCTTCGCTACCCGTTACCTGGATTTTTTCGACCAGACCAGAGAACATTTGTTGCTCTGCGCTGACGACATCCAGGTGGTATGTCATTGCCATATCACCCTCCGATTAAGGCGTTAAAGTTTTTTGGCTTTTTCCACGGCTTCGTCAATGGAACCGACCATATAGAACGCCTGCTCCGGCAGGTGATCGTATTCGCCTTCCATGATGCCTTTAAAGCCACGGATGGTGTCTTTCAGCGCAACATATTTGCCCGGGGAACCGGTAAATACTTCTGCTACGAAGAACGGCTGGGACAGGAAGCGCTGGATCTTACGTGCGCGTGCTACCACCAGTTTGTCTTCTTCAGACAGTTCATCCATACCCAGGATGGCGATGATGTCTTTCAGTTCCTGATAACGTTGCAGCAGGGACTGTACGCCACGCGCGGTGTCGTAGTGTTCCTGACCAACGACCAGTGGATCCAGCTGACGGCTGGTGGAATCCAGCGGGTCAACGGCCGGGTAGATACCCAGAGACGCGATCTGACGGCTCAGTACCACGGTTGCATCTAAGTGAGCAAAGGTGGTTGCTGGAGATGGGTCAGTCAAGTCATCCGCAGGTACGTATACCGCCTGAACAGAGGTGATAGAACCGGTTTTGGTAGAGGTGATACGTTCCTGCAGAACACCCATCTCTTCCGCCAGGGTCGGCTGGTAGCCTACCGCTGATGGCATACGACCCAGCAGTGCAGATACTTCTGTACCGGCCAGGGTATAACGGTAGATGTTGTCAACGAACAGCAGTACGTCACGACCTTCGTCACGGAACTTCTCAGCCATGGTCAGACCGGTCAGCGCAACGCGCAGACGGTTTCCTGGTGGCTCGTTCATCTGGCCATAAACCAGGGACACTTTGTCCAGAACGTTGGAGTCGGTCATTTCGTGGTAGAAGTCGTTACCCTCACGAGTACGCTCACCCACGCCTGCAAACACGGAGTAACCGGAGTGCTCGATCGCGATGTTACGGATCAGCTCCATCATGTTTACGGTTTTACCTACACCCGCACCGCCGAACAGACCAACTTTACCGCCCTTCGCGAACGGACACATCAGGTCGATAACTTTGATGCCGGTTTCCAGCAGTTCCTGAGAGCTTGACAGCTCTTCATAGGATGGAGCCGGACGGTGAATAGCCCAACGATCTTCTTCGCCGATGTCGCCTTTCATGTCGATCGGCTGACCCAGGACGTTCATAATACGACCCAGAGTTGCTTTACCTACCGGGACTTCGATCGGGTGCTCGAGGTCTTTAACATCCAGACCACGACGCAGACCGTCGGAAGAACCCATGGCGATGGTACGCACGATACCGCCGCCGAGCTGCTGCTGAACTTCCAGCACCAGGCTCTCATTACCATTCTGAACCTCAAGAGCATCGTACACGCGCGGTACGGCATCCTGAGGGAATTCGACGTCAACCACGGCGCCGATTACCTGGACAATTTTTCCAGTAGCCATCTTGAATCCTCTACGAATTAACCTGGTTATACCGCGGATGCACCACCGACGATTTCGGTGAGTTCCTGAGTAATGCTGGCCTGACGAGCTTTGTTGTATACCAACTGCAGCTCTTTAATCAGGCTGCCGCCATTGTCGGTCGCGGCTTTCATCGCCACCATACGTGCGGCCTGCTCGCTGGCCAGGTTTTCTACCACACCCTGATAAACCTGAGATTCAACATAACGACGCAGCAGGGTATCCAGCAGCGGTTTAGGATCGGGCTCATACAGGTAATCCCAGGATTTACGCTTCAGCTCACCGTCTTCTGATGCCGGTAATGGCAGCAGCTGCGTGAGGGTCGGAACCTGAGACATGGTGTTAATAAATTTGTTGCTGACAACGTACAGCCTGTCCAGACGGCCTTCATCAAAGGCCTGCAACATCACTTTTACCGGGCCGATCAGTTCGGACAGGGACGGGTTATCACCCATACCGGTCACCTGGGCGACGATATTGCCGCCTACGGAATTGAAGAAAGAAACGCCTTTAGAGCCGATCATCGCGATATCGCTCTGAACGCCTTTATCAGACCAGACTTTCATATCCGCCAGCAGCTTTTTGAACAGGTTAATGTTCAAGCCACCGCACAAACCACGGTCGGTAGACACCACCAGGTAGCCCACGCGCTTAACGTCGCGTTCTTCCAGGTAAGGGTGCTTATATTCCAGATTACCGTTTGCAAGGTGACCAATCACTTTACGCATGGTATCTGCATAAGGACGGCTGGCAGCCATACGCTCCTGCGATTTACGCATTTTGGAAGCGGCGACCATCTCCATCGCTTTAGTGATTTTTTGCGTATTCTGGACACTTGCGATCTTACTACGTATCTCTTTTGCGCCGGCCATGAGCTTCTCCTCAATGCCTTGCGGTCTGCCCTAAGACAGACCGCCAGACTTTACCAGGACTGGGTTGCTTTGAAGGAATCGAGCAGGCTTTTCAGCTTGCCTTCGATCTCGTCGTTATAGCCACCGGACTGGTTGATCTCTTGCATCAGTGGAGCATGATCACGGTCAGCGTAAGCCAGCAGAGCGGCTTCGAAGCTACCGATTTTCGCCAGTTCTACATCCCCCAGATAACCACGTTCTGCTGCGAACAGTACCAGGCCCTGCTGTGCAACGGACATAGGGGCATACTGTTTCTGTTTCAGCAGCTCGGTCACTTTCTGACCATGGTCAAGCTGTTTACGGGTTGCATCATCAAGGTCAGACGCAAACTGGGAGAACGCTGCAAGCTCACGATACTGTGCCAGCGCGGTACGGATACCACCGGACAGTTTCTTGATGATCTTGGTCTGCGCTGCACCACCCACACGGGATACGGAGATACCTGGGTTAACTGCCGGACGAATACCGGAGTTAAACAGGTTAGTTTCCAGGAAGATCTGACCATCGGTAATCGAGATTACGTTGGTCGGAACGAACGCAGAAACGTCACCCGCCTGGGTTTCGATGATTGGCAGCGCGGTCAGAGAACCGGTCTGGCCTTTCACTTCACCTTTGGTGAAGTTCTCAACGTATTCCGCGTTAACGCGGGATGCACGCTCCAGCAGACGGGAGTGCAGATAGAATACGTCGCCCGGGAATGCTTCACGTCCTGGTGGACGACGGAGCAGCAGGGAAACCTGACGGTAAGCAACAGCCTGTTTAGACAGGTCATCGTAAACGATCAGTGCATCTTCACCGCGGTCACGGAAGTATTCGCCCATGGCGCAACCGGCATACGGAGACAGATATTGCAGCGCAGCGGATTCAGAAGCGGTTGCAACAACAACGATGGTGTTAGCCAGCGCGCCGTGCTCTTCCAGTTTACGCACCACGTTCGAAATGGTGGACGCTTTCTGGCCGATAGCCACGTACACACATTTGATGCCGGAATCACGCTGGTTGATGATCGCATCGACAGCCATCGCGGTTTTACCGGTCTGACGGTCACCGATGATCAGCTCACGCTGGCCACGGCCGATTGGAATCATCGCATCAACGGATTTATAACCGGTCTGCACCGGCTGGTCGACAGACTGACGTTCGATAACGCCTGGTGCGATAACTTCGATTGGCGAGAAGCCATCGTTATCAACCGGACCTTTACCGTCGATTGGTGCACCCAGGGTGTTCACCACGCGACCCAGCAGGCCACGGCCAACCGGAACTTCAAGAATACGGCCAGTACACTTAACCTTCATGCCTTCGGCGAGGTCAGCATACGGACCCATCACAACTGCACCTACGGAGTCGCGCTCCAGGTTCAGTGCGATAGCGTAACGGTTACCCGGCAGGGAAATCATCTCACCCTGCATACAATCGGCCAGGCCGTGGATGCGGATAACACCGTCGCTTACAGAAACAATAGTACCTTCGTTGTGAGCTTCACTCACAACACTGAACTGAGCAATGCGCTGCTTGATCAGTTCGCTGATTTCGGTGGAATTCAGTTGCATGCTCCAGTCCCCTTAAGACTGCAAGACGTCTGCAAGGCGCTCAAGACGGCCGCGTACGCTGCCATCAATGACCATATCACCCGCTCGGATGATTACGCCCGCCATTACAGACTTATCGATATTGCAATTCAGCTTCACTTTGCGTGACAAACGTTTTTCCATCGCAACGGTGATTTTCGAAAGCTGCTCTTTACTCAGTTCAGTTGAAGAAGTTACATGAACTTCAACGGTCGCTTCACTGAGGGCACGTAAGTGCTCGAACTGCTCAAGAACATCCGGGAGCGCTTTAAGACGACCATTTTCAGCCATTACCCGAATCAGGTTCTGACCGTTGGTGTCCAGCTGCTCACCGCAAATGGCGATGAACGAACTGGCGAGGGTTTCCGGTGCCAGTGCACCTGAAAGCATCTCAGCCATGTGTTCGTTTTTCGTTACCTCAGCGGCAAACGCCAGCATATTCTGCCAGCGATCGACATTTTGGTGTTCGATAGCAAAGTCAAAAGCTGCTTTGGCGTAGGGGCGAGCTACCGTAATAAATTCAGACATCAGCCCCTCCCTCCTTACAGTTCAGCGACAAGTTTGTCCACGATGTCGCTGTTAGCAGCTTCATCCACGGAACGTTCGATGATCTTCTCGGCGCCAGCAACAGCCAGAATCGCAACCTGCTTACGCAGTTCTTCACGAGCACGTTTACGCTCAGCATCAATTTCTGCCTGCGCTTGTGCCACGATCTTAGTGCGTTCCTGTTCTGCTTCAGCTTTCGCTTCGTCCAGGATCTGAGAACGACGTTTGTTCGCCTGCTCGATGATTACCTGGGCTTCCGCTTTCGCTTTTTTCAGCTGGTCGGTCGCGTTGGCCTGTGCAAGGTCCAAATCTTTCTTAGCACGTTCTGCAGAAGCCAGGCCGTCAGCAATTTCTTTCTGACGTTTTTCGATGGCTGCCATTAAAGGCGGCCAAACGTACTTCATGCAGAACCAGACAAAGATAACAAACGCGATGGCCTGGCCGAGGATTGTTGCGTTCATGTTCACAGCACAATACCTCTTTAAATTTACAACTGTGGCTTAGGGTTTAAATCTACTACTACGCGACAGCAAACATCACGTACAGACCCAGACCTACAGCGATCATCGGGATAGCATCCACCAGACCCATAACGATAAAGAACTGAGTACGCAGCAGAGGAATCAGATCCGGTTGACGCGCTGCGCCTTCCAGGAATTTGCCCCCGAGGATGCCGATACCGATCGCAGCACCGATAGCCGCCAGACCCATCATCACAGCGGCAGCCATGTACAGCAGATCCATATTCAGGTTTTCCATGACAGTCTCCAGTTTGTTTCAGTTAAAACGTAGTAGTGTTGGTAAAGAATCAGTGCTCTTCAGACGCCATCGAGAGATAGACGATCGTCAGAACCATGAAGATAAAGGCTTGCAGCGTAATAATCAGGATGTGGAAAATGGCCCAAGGCACATTCAGAATCCACTGTGACCACCACGGCAGAAGACCCGCGATCAGAATGAAAATCAGCTCACCCGCATACATGTTGCCGAACAGTCGCAGACCGAGAGAAATCGGTTTGGACAGCAGGCTAACGCCTTCCAGGATCAGGTTGACCGGAATAAACGCCCAGTGGTTGAACGGCTGCAAGGTAAGCTCTTTCACGAAGCCGCCTACGCCTTTCATTTTGATGCTGTAGAAAAGAATCAGGATAAACACGCCCAGCGCCATCGACAGTGTAATGTTCACGTCCGCAGACGGCACCACACGCAGGGCAGGCAGACCGAAGATGTGCTCACCGATGAACGGCAGCAGGTCAATCGGTAACAGGTCCATCAGGTTCATCAGGAAGACCCACACAAAGACGGTCAGCGCCAGCGGTGCAATCACCTTGCTCTTGCCGTGGTACATGTCTTTGACGCTACCATGGACGAAGCCAATGATCATTTCGATGAAAGTCTGGAATTTTCCTGGTACGCCGCTGGTCGCACGCTTCGCAACGCCGCGGAAAACGGCCAGGAACAGCAGACCCAGTACCACCGAGAAGAACATGGAGTCGATATTGATCGTCCAGAAGGTGGCTGGGGGGTTATGCGGATCCACCAGCGAGAATGTACGCAGGTCCATCTGAAGGTTATTCAGATGGTGTCCTATGTAATCCTGCGGCGTCATATTTTCTGAAGCCATGATGCCTTTACCCTTTGTTATTGATTACAGCTGGCGCCAGAACTTGTACCACCAGCACCAAAACCCACGTCACTATCAGCGGCAGAAAGACCACTTTAAAAACCGCCAGCGCCACCACCAGGAGGGCAAAGGTCAGCAACACCTTACACACTTCGCCAAGCGCGAAGGACCAGGCCATGCGGCCTTTGGCGGGTGTATGCGCCTGATGACGCCAGGCAAAAATCATAAACAACATATTCGGCACAACAACTGCCAAACCTCCGCTCACCGCAGAGATGCCCCAGAAGGGGTCTTTGAGGCAGAACAGCAATCCACTTGCTATCACCGCCAGTAACTGAATGAACAGAAGCTTACGAGCAACGTTTCGACTCAAGAGCGACACTGACATCACGTTTTTACTCCTGCCCACTTCGAGGTATGTCGCGTGTCGTATAAAACGTTCTTTAAGGCTCAGAGTCAAGCAGCAAAAAGCGGTCAAATTATACGGTGCGGCCCCGTGATTTCAAACAATAAGTAGCGAAAAGGTGAATAAATGTTTAAATATTTTTCTGCGACCCTATTTCTTAACTTTTCGTTAAACCGTGAATGACTCATTAAAACTGCAAACCGCGTAGAAACATCGGCAATAAAGCGTGCACGTGATCACAAAACAGGCATTTACGCTAAGGTCTGACAAATCAAATCAGTAAATCGCCATATTTCATCTTTCTGATATTAAAGACTAATTTGAGTAACTTTTTCCAAAACAGCCCTGTATACAATGAAAACCTTTTATTGACATTTATAATAAAAATTTAACATTGCATTCTTGTTACGCGCGCCTACTTTTAGCAGGCTGATATTTTCAGGGTTTATTATATTTTGGGTCAACGCCCTGCTCAGGTTAACCCAAAGAAAACCCACGGTAAAAAAGTGGTTAAATATGCGCTGTGTACTTCTTATCCTTTCGCGTATTTTTTAACATACTAAGAACAGCACAAATTCCACATTTTTTATTATTTTTTTAAAAATTGTTTGGCTTAATTACCACCAGATGACGCTCCCCTTCCAACTGAGGGACACGCAGCTTAATCGCGGATTCGACAGCGAATCCCACAGGCATGTGCGCAATTTCGTCTTCCGGCAACACCCCTTTCAGGGCGTAGAAGCGTCCGTTTTGCGCAGGCAAATGCTTGCACCAGCTGATCATATCATTGAGCGAAGCGAAGGCACGGCTGATGACGCCATCAAACGGCGGCTCTGCCGGAAAGTCCTCTACCCTGCTCTGCACCGGATGAACATTTTCAAGCTTCAGCTCGTGCTGAACCTGACGCAGGAAGCGTACGCGCTTACCCAGGCTGTCCAGCAGCGTGAACTGGCACTCAGGACGCACGATAGAGAGCGGAATACCCGGAAGACCCGGACCCGTGCCAACATCGATAAAACGCTCGCCCTGAAGGTGTGGTGCTACAACGATGCTGTCGAGGATATGGCGAATCAACATCTCGTTGGGATCGCGCACCGAGGTGAGATTATAGGCCTTGTTCCATTTGTTGAGCATATCGACATACCCCACCAGCTGGTTTTTCTGGTGATCGGTGAGCGAAATACCGGCTTGATCCAGCAGACGAGTGAGTTTGTTGAGCACGGTGAATACCTGTTGAGAGTCGTGTTGGCGGGTGGCGCTATGCTGACCGCCCTACGAAGTTCTGTAGGCCCGGAACGCAACGCGTCACCGGGCAATAATTACGGTTACGCGCTGCGGCGTAACATTCCCTGTTTTTTCAGCCAGACCAGCAGAATCGAGATGGCCGCAGGCGTGACGCCTGAAATGCGCGTTGCCTGGCCAATGGACGACGGTTTATGGTCATTCAGCTTGGCGATCACCTCGTTGGAGAGGCCATTCACCAGCCGATAGTCCAGCGTTGCCGGCAGGATCGTATTCTCGTTACGCTGCTGCTTGTCGATCTCGTCCTGCTGACGGGCAATGTAGCCTTCGTATTTCACCTGGATTTCAACCTGCTCGGCGGCCTGTGCATCGTCCAGCCCTGGGGCGAACGGTGTGAGCTGAATGAGCTGTTCGTAGGTCATCTCCGGACGACGGAGCAGATCTTCGCCGCTGGCTTCACGTGAGAGCGGTGCCGACAGGTGAGCATTCACTTCGGCTACAGAATCCGTGGTTGGATTAACCCAGGTGGATTTCAGACGCTGACGCTCACGCTCGATGCTTTCCAGCTTCTCGTTGAAACGCGCCCAGCGAACGTCGTCTACCAGACCCAGCTCACGACCCATTTCGGTCAGGCGCAGGTCGGCATTGTCTTCACGCAGCATCAGACGGTATTCCGCGCGAGAGGTAAACATACGGTACGGCTCTTTGGTACCGAGGGTGCAGAGGTCGTCCACCAGCACGCCCAGGTAAGCCTGCGAACGTCCCGGCGCCCAGCCTTCTTTCTCGGCAGAGAAACGCGCGGCGTTCAGACCGGCCAGCAGACCCTGAGCGGCAGCTTCTTCGTAACCGGTGGTACCGTTGATCTGCCCTGCGAAGAACAGACCTTCGATAAATTTGCTTTCCAGGGTTGGCTTCAGGTCACGCGGATCGAAGAAATCGTACTCAATGGCATAGCCCGGACGCACGATCTTCGCGTTTTCCATCCCCTGCATCGAGCGGACAATTTGCATCTGAACGTCGAACGGCAGGCTGGTGGAGATCCCGTTCGGGTAGATCTCGTTGGAGGTTAGCCCTTCCGGCTCGAGGAAGATCTGGTGCTGGTTACGATCGGCAAAGCGCATCACTTTGTCTTCGATCGACGGGCAGTAACGTGGCCCGATCCCTTCGATCACGCCAGCATACATCGGGCTACGATCGAGGTTATTGCGGATTACGTCATGGGTTTTTTCGTTAGTGTGGGTGACGTAGCACGGCACCTGACGCGGATGTTGATCCACATTGCCCATGAACGAGAAGACCGGCATTGGATTATCACCGTGTTGCTGGGCCAGCACGCTGAAGTCAATGGTGCGGGCGTCAATACGTGGCGGCGTGCCGGTTTTCAGGCGGCTGACGCGCAGCGGCAGCTCGCGCAGTCGGCGCGATAGCGGAATGGACGGCGGATCGCCTGCACGGCCACCGCTGTAGTTATCCAGACCGATATGAATTTTGCCATCGAGGAACGTCCCGACGGTCAGCACGACGGCTTTGGCACGGAACTTAAGCCCCATCTGGGTTACAGCGCCAACGACACGATCGTTCTCGACGATCAGATCTTCAACCGCCTGTTGGAAGATCATCAGGTTCGGCTGATTCTCCAGCGCAGTGCGCACCGCCTGACGGTACAGCACGCGGTCGGCCTGTGCACGGGTCGCACGGACGGCGGGACCTTTGCTCGCGTTTAGTATCCTAAACTGGATACCCGCATGATCGATTGCGGTCGCCATCAGGCCGCCAAGCGCATCCACTTCTTTTACCAGGTGTCCTTTCCCAATGCCGCCAATCGCCGGATTACAGGACATCTGTCCCAGCGTGTCGATATTGTGTGTCAGAAGCAGGGTCTGTTGACCCATACGCGCTGCGGCCATCGCGGCCTCAGTGCCTGCATGACCCCCGCCAATGATGATGACGTCAAAAGGATCCTGATAAAACATGCTTTCCTGCCTTGCGTAAAGCGGTTTGAAAATGGATTGAAGCCCGGGCCGTGGATTCTACTCAACTTTAGTCGTTCGAGAAAGCACTGGGATCCTGACTATTAAAAAGAAGATCTTTCTATTTAGAGATCTGTTTTATTATGATCTCTTATTAGGATCGCGGTTTTCTGTGGGTAAGCCGGATCTCACGATTAAGATCATGCGGTTAGGAAGGATCGTTTGCTGTGAATGATCGGTGATCCTGCGACGTATAAGCTGGGATCAAAAAGGCATGTTATGCACAGGCCAAAAAGTCACCAACGGTTGTTCATGGGATAACTACCGGTTAATCAAAGCTTTTAACCAGAGTTATCCACAACTGATCGCACGATCTTTAATCGTTTTAGAGTAATTTTTTCCATTCTGCCAGCCAGATCTCGGCTGGATCTTCCGGAATATCGTGATCGAGGATGTTGATCTTCAGCGTTTCGCCGATCTGTTGCGCTCCGCAGGCCTTCATTTCCGTCTCAACTTTCTCAACGGCACCGCAGAAGGTGTCATATTCCCGACTGCCAAGGCCAATCGCCCCGAAACGGACGTTCGCCAGGTCAGGTTGCTGCTCTTTTAACTCTTCATATAAAGGCAGCAGGTTATCCGGAAGATCCCCGGCACCGTGCGTTGAGGTGATCAACAGCCAGATCCCGTCGATCGGCAGATCTTCTAATAACGGTCCGTGCAGCGTTTGTGTCGATAAGCCGGCATCCTCCAGCTTTTCGGCCAGGTGTTCCGCGACATATTCAGCGCCGCCAAGGGTGCTGCCGGTAATGAGAGTTACATCCGCCATGATCGACCACTCCTGTGTTCAGAGTGGCGTATTGTACGCTGTGAATGCCCTGGGATCTACCTGTGGAAAATGTGGTAATTATTTTGCCGGGCTACGGGCGGATGGTACGCATGATCGGGTTCTGCAGGGAGATCAGCGTCTCGGTGGACTGAATTTCATCAATTGTTTGGATCTTGTTGATAAGTACCTGCTGCAGGGCATCGATCGATCGGCACATCACCTTTATAAAGATGCTGTAGTGCCCGGTGGTGTAATAGGCCTCGGTGACTTCATCCAGCGCGTTTAACTTTGCCAGAGCCGAAGGATAGTCTTTCGCGCTTTTGAGGATGATGCCGATAAAGCAGCACACGTCGTACCCCAGATGCTTCGGGCTGACGTCAATATGCGCCCCGATAATGATCCCTGCCTGTTTCATCTTCTCAACGCGCACGTGTATGGTGCCAGGGCTGACGCCAAACTGTTTTGCCAGTTCGGCATAGGCGGTACGGGCGTTGGCCATCAGGGCTTCCAGGATGCCGCGGTCCAGATTGTCGATCTGATAATTTTCCATAGCTTTTTCTTATGAAGATTAATGAATAACTCTATATTAGCGGGTATTTTTATCGAATCAAAAGCGTTGTCGTCATTTTATTGTTGGTTTATTGAAAGCGAGACTTTTTTGTTGCTTAATCAGTGCCAACAGGACGCAGGAGTATAAATAATGAAAACCGCTTACATCGCACAACAACGCCAGATCAGTTTCGTAAAATCCCATTTTTCCCGCCAGCTGGAAGAGAAGCTTGGCCTGATTGAAGTTCAGGCTCCAATTTTAAGCCGTGTGGGCGACGGGACGCAGGACAACTTGTCTGGTTGCGAAAAAGCGGTACAGGTGAAAGTGAAAACACTGCCCGACGCCCAGTTCGAAGTGGTTCATTCACTGGCGAAGTGGAAGCGACAAACCCTGGGACAACACGACTTCAGCGCGGGCGAAGGGCTTTACACGCACATGAAAGCCCTTCGCCCCGATGAAGACCGCCTTACTGCTATTCACTCTGTTTACGTCGACCAGTGGGACTGGGAACGCGTAATGGGTGATGGCGAACGTCATACCCGCACGCTGACATCAACGGTAGAAGCTATCTATGCCGGGATCAAAGCCACTGAAGCAGCAGTCAGTAAAGAGTTTGGGTTAACCCCGTTCCTGCCGGAGACTATTCAGTTTATCCACAGTCAGGATCTGCTGAGCCGTTTCCCGGATCTGGATGCTAAAGGCCGTGAGCGAGCGATTGCTAAAGAGCTGGGCGCGGTATTCCTGATTGGGATCGGCGGCAAACTGTCTCATGGTCAGCGCCACGACGTACGTGCTCCGGATTATGATGACTGGAGCAGCGAAGGCGACAGCGGTTTCGCAGGGCTGAACGGCGATATTCTGGTATGGAACCCGGTGCTGGAAGATGCGTTTGAGCTCTCCTCTATGGGGATCCGCGTGGACGCCGAGGCGCTGCAGCGTCAGCTGGCTATCACCGGTGATGACGATCGTTTGCAGCTGGAGTGGCATCAGGCCCTGCTGCGTGGTGAGATGCCGCAGACCATTGGTGGCGGTATTGGCCAGTCTCGCCTGACCATGCTCCTGCTGCAGCTGTCACACATCGGCCAGGTTCAGTGTGGCGTCTGGCCACAGCAGGTTCGCGACAGCGTGGATGCGCTGCTGTAATTAGCGTTTCCAGCGCCGTAATAAACGGCTTCGTAACCCGGTATCAAAGCGCCAGATATGATCGAAGATGCGCATGATGCCGGGTTTTCCATGGGTGGACATTGCCACTGCATGAAAACGATGCTGATGTTCCCGCTGCAGCACCTTTATTTGACTCACCACCTCATCCGGCAGCCGCTGGGCAATAAAATCCGAGATCACCACCGCATCTGCGTCATACCACTCTCCGCCCTGCATACGCTCGATAACGGCGCGAAAACAGCTGGCGAGATCGGTACCGCCGCGAAAGCGCTGGCTTAAAAAACGGATCGCCTGCTCCAGACCCTGCTCACCCGAGAGTTCATAACCCACGACCTCGCTGGAAAACAGCATGATATAGCAGCGCCGTCTGTCGGCGAGGGCGACGCGCATCAGCGCCAGGCAAAAGGCTTTGGCGCACTGCTCATTGAAGCCGCCCATTGAACCAGAGGTGTCCACACAGACGATAAACGGCCCGCGCGGCTGCTCGTCGAAATCCTGATGCACTGCCGGGCGCTGACTCACTTTCTCGTGCCAGGCATCCCCATGCAGACGATAAGTCAGCAGCTGCTTTTCAACCAGTCGACGGTAAAATTCATACTCAAGCTCCGATATGCCGAGGGTGGCCAGCTCCGGCGGCAGCAGGCGCAGAATATCGTCGCTCTGCTGTAACCCGTCCACCTGTTCCGGCACCGTCGCCGGTTCGCGCACCAGGGTGCGGAAGGTTTCCAACGGGGCATCCTTTTTTGGCACCGACTTCGCCTCACGCGAACGGCCCAGCTGTTCCGCCAGCTGCATCAGCTCCGGCTGCTGTGCCAGAAAGTCGCCATAGCGGACGATAAGCTGATAATCCCCGCGTTTAAGCTGCCCCGCGCTCATATCCCAGAGTCGCCCGGCGGAATTTTCGTTCTCAACCAGCACCGGCTCCAGTGCCCCGGTCAATGTCATGCGCTCCTGTACTTCGCTGAGGAGCTGTTCGCGCTCTTCTTCCAGCAGTTGCTGATTGAGCGACGTGGCCTGGACCACCAGACTCAGTCGCCAGCGCTGTAAAAACAGCGTGTGCAGGGCGGGCGTGAAGGTGGCGTTATCGGCTACCAGCTGTCGGGCCTGGCTGGCGTACGGGGAATGTAATCGGTCCAGCAAGGTCAGGATCTGCGGCAGCTGCACAATCAGCTGCGGCGTCGAGAGCATCTGACTCGCCTGATAACACATCACCTCTTCGGTCAGCTCCGGCGGGACGCGGGTGTCTTTCAGGCGTTTGCGTAAGTTATCCCGCCAGCGGGGGAGATCGTCGGTGATGGCGGTTTTAAGTCTGGGAAATTTTTCAAAAAAGACCACCAGCTGCGGCGAGGCCAGCAAGGCGAGGATGATCTCTTCGATCAGCCCCTCCTCACCGACGGCCAGCATGATATTGAGCGTATCCAGCGTCAGCATTGACGCGCCTGTTTAATCTGCGCGATCACATCCTGCAGGCTGGATTCAATGCGCCCCAGCCAGTCGCTGTGAATAAAGAGGCATTTTTGCTGTTCGCTAAAGCGGGTGTGCTGCAGGTGCCACTGATTATCCAGCGCTTCCAGTTGCTGTTTTATCTCTTCCGGAACGCTTTCCGATGTGGTGCCGGGCAGCGCCAGTCGCGATCCCTGCAGGCTGACGTCACGGATCACCAGATGCAGGCTGCCGTCCACTTCCATATTGAGCTGCTGGGCAAAGCCGATGCCGTTGAGTTTGCCGCGGATCTCCCCGCCTTTGCTCAGCCACAGGGAGAGGGCTTCCCGCTCGAGAGTGATATGAATCACCTGCATTTCATGGAGCTTAAGCGGCTGTTGGAGCAGCAGCGTCAAAGTGGTATCGGTCAGATCGTCCGGCAATTCGTAATGGGGTTTCCGGGCGAACATACCGCTCTGGCGGCTGACCCTCAGGGCTGTTTTATCGCTTTGCTGCTGTTGCAGCTGGATGCGGCGCTGGGTAATGGCCCCGAGCTGGTTGAGCATCTCCTGCTGTCCCCAGGCGTGCCCGGTCATCAATACGTCCAGCTGCTGCTGCATCAGGTTCATGCCGCTGGCATCATGCCACAGGCAATCTTTCAGCAGGATCAGATCGATGGGAGCAACCGCATCGCGGCCACTGAACAGGGCGCTGGCCTGCAGCAGGCGAATGGCTTTTTTCCAGCGGCGGTCAGACACGTAGGGAGCGCCCGGCAGGGTATCCAGCTGTTGGCGCAGCATAAAGACCAGGTCGAACACCGCATCCGGTAGCGTGATTTTGCCGATATCGTGCTGCCACTGCTGGTACTCTTCGTCCGTAACCTGCAGCGCGGCGGGCACCGGGTTGTCGTTCTCATTCTGCTGGGTAATCAGCAGCGAGCGAAAGTTCGCTTTGTCCTGTACTTTGTCGAGCCACAGGCGGATCAGCATGCGGTCATACAGGGCTTCCAGGCTGCTGTCGGCTTCGGGCAGTTCGTTGGAGGCGGCCACCAGCAGGCGCATCGGGATTTTCTCTTCATGCGCACCATTCCGGAACCGACGTTCGTTGATGGCGGTCAGCAGGGTATTCAGGATCGCCGGGCCGGCTTTCCAGATCTCATCGAGAAAAACGATCTCTGCTTCCGGGAGATAGCCCGCCGTCAGACGTTCATAGCGCCCTTCATCTTTTAATGCCTGAATCGAAAGTGGGCCAAAGACCTCTTCCGGAGTTGAAAAACGGGTCATCAGGTATTCAAATGCCCGGGCATGTTGAAAAGCGAATTTCAGGCGGCGGGCTATCAGGCTTTTGGCAATGCCGGGCGGCCCCAGCAGAAAGACACTTTCGCCGCTCAGCGCCGCCAGTAAACAGAGGCGGATGGCGTGGCTGCGTTCAAACAGCCCTTTTTCCAGCGCGCTGCTGAGGCGGGAAATTCTTTCTGCTAATAAATGAGTGTGAGCCATAATTGTTTTGCATCCTTTCGCCGTAGAGTCGGCTAATTGAAGCGAGTATAGACGTTTCGGTCAGGGCTGGTAATAGACTGAACTGCGGTGCTATTTTCTTTGCGCTATGTTAATGCGGTTGCATTTAGGGGTACGATTTTGCGATTAATCGTGCATACTGTGCGCCTTTTGTGGGCCAAGGGACTAAGCACACATTTGTTATATAAACGAAAAAGACTAGTCTATGAGCACTGATAATAAGCAATCATTACCCGCAATAACGCTCGCGGCGATTGGGGTTGTCTACGGTGATATCGGCACCAGCCCGCTTTATACGCTTCGTGAATGTCTGTCCGGCCAGTTTGGTTTTGGTGTTGAACGTGACGCTGTATTTGGTTTTTTGTCACTTATCTTCTGGCTGCTGATCCTGGTTGTTTCTGTTAAATATCTCTCTTTCGTGATGCGGGCTGATAACGCCGGCGAAGGCGGGATCCTGACGCTGATGTCACTCGCCGGGCGCCACACGTCCGCCAGAATGACCTCGTTCCTGGTCATCATTGGCCTGGTTGGCGGCAGCTTTTTCTTCGGAGAAGTGGTGATCACGCCAGCTATCTCGGTGCTGTCGGCGATAGAGGGGCTTGAGATTATCGCGCCGCAGCTTGATGCATGGGTTGTGCCGCTGGCCATCATTGTCCTGACGCTACTGTTTGTGATCCAGAAGCACGGTACCGGGCTGGTGGGGAAACTCTTCGCGCCGATTATGCTGTCCTGGTTCCTGATCCTTGCGGCGCTGGGGTTACGCAGCATTATTGCCAACCCGGACGTACTGCACGCGCTGAACCCTCTCTGGGCGGTCAACTTCTTCCTTGAATACAAGATGGTGTCGTTTGTGGCGCTGGGCGCGGTGGTGCTTTCTATTACCGGCGTTGAAGCGCTGTATGCGGATATGGGCCACTTCGGTAAACTGCCTATCCGCGTGGCCTGGTTTTCTGTGGTGCTGCCGTCGCTGGTGCTGAACTACTTTGGCCAGGGCGCGCTGTTGCTTAAAAATCCGGAAGCGATTAAAAACCCGTTCTTCCTGCTGGCACCGGACTGGGCGCTGGTACCGATGCTTATCCTCGCAACGCTGGCCACCGTGATTGCCTCTCAGGCGGTCATCTCCGGCGTGTTTTCCCTGACGCGTCAGGCCGTGCGCCTGGGCTATCTCTCGCCAATGCGCATCATCCATACCTCGGAGATGGAGTCGGGCCAGATTTATATTCCTTTCATTAACTGGCTGCTCTATACCGCAGTTGTCATCGTTATCGTCAGCTTTGAACATTCCAGTAACCTGGCGGCGGCATACGGTATTGCCGTTACCGGTACGATGGTGCTGACCTCCATTCTCTCCACCACCGTGGCGTACCGAAACTGGCACTGGAATAAATTCCTCGTGGGGATGATTCTGGTGGGCTTCCTGTGCATTGACGTGCCGTTGTTCTCCGCGAACCTCGACAAGATTGTCTCCGGTGGCTGGCTGCCGCTGACGCTGGGTCTGGTGATGTTCATTGTGATGACCACCTGGAAGAGTGAGCGCTTCCGACTGCTGCGCCGGATGCATGAACACGGTAATTCTCTCGAGGCGATGATCGCCTCGCTGGAGAAATCGCCGCCGGTACGCGTGCCGGGCACGGCGGTGTACATGTCCCGTGCGTTGAACGTCATTCCATTCGCGCTGATGCACAATCTTAAGCACAACAAGGTCCTGCATGAGCGGGTGATCCTGCTGACGCTGCGCACCGAAGATGCGCCGTATGTGCATAACGTCCGTCGGGTGCAGATAGAGCAGCTCTCGCCGACCTTCTGGCGGGTGGTGGCTAGCTACGGCTGGCGTGAAACCCCGAATGTGGAAGAGGTGTTCCACCGCTGTGGGTTGGAGGGCTTAAGCTGTCGGATGATGGAAACCTCCTTCTTTATGTCGCACGAGTCGCTGATTATCGGCAAACGCCCCTGGTATCTGCGCCTGCGTGGCAGGCTCTATCTTATCCTCCAGCGTAATGCCCTGCGTGCGCCCGACCAGTTCGAAATCCCGCCTAACCGTGTGATTGAGTTAGGCACTCAGGTCGAGATTTAATATCCTCTGCAGTCTGATGTCCTCACCCCAACCCTCTCCCACAGGGAGAGGGTGCAAACCGAAAAAACGGTAACCAGAGGGTTACCGTTTTGCATTTACCTCCTCCCGCATTTCACTTAGCGAAACGTTTCGACGACGATCACAAATCTGCAACGCCATGGTGGTTTTCTGTTCATCGGTAAGATTAAACTTATCTCAGCGAAACGTTTCGCTGGTGGAGCAGAAAAATGAAGAAAGGCACCGTACTTAATTCTGAAATCTCATCGGTTATCTCCCGTCTGGGGCATACCGATATGCTGGTAGTTTGTGACGCAGGCTTACCGGTTCCGCGCAGCACCACCCGTATCGATATGGCGTTAACGCAGGGCGTTCCCTCGTTTATGCAGGTATTGGGCGTGGTGACGGCGGAGATGCAGGTTGAGTCAGCCATTCTGGCGGCGGAAATCAAACAGCATAATCCGCAGCTCCACGAAACGTTGCTGGGTCATATCGAGCAGCTGCAACAACACCAGGGCACCACCATAAAAATTAATTACATAACGCACGAACAGTTCAAACAACACACCGCTGACAGCCAGGCGGTGATTCGCAGCGGGGAGTGTTCCCCGTATGCGAATATTATTCTCTGTGCTGGCGTCACCTTCTGAGGTCACCATGGACGCACTCCTGCAACTGAAAGGGATCGATAAATCGTTCCCGGGTGTCAAAGCCCTCTCCGGCGCAGCGCTGAATGTCTACGCCGGTCGCGTGATGGCGCTGGTTGGTGAAAACGGCGCCGGCAAATCCACCATGATGAAAGTGCTGACCGGCATTTATATGCGCGATGCCGGTTCGCTGCTGTGGCTGGGTAAAGAAACCACCTTTAACGGTCCCAAATCCTCTCAGGAAGCGGGTATCGGCATCATTCATCAGGAATTGAACCTGATCCCGCAGCTGTCGATTGCGGAGAACATCTTCCTCGGACGTGAGTTCGTTAATCGCTTTGGCAAAATCGACTGGAAACAGATGTATGCCGAAGCCGATAAACTGCTGGCGAAGCTGAATCTGCGCTTTAAGAGCGATCGGCTGGTGGGCGAATTGTCGATTGGCGATCAGCAGATGGTCGAAATTGCCAAGGTGCTGAGCTTCGAATCCAAAGTCATCGTCATGGATGAACCGACAGATGCGCTGACCGACACCGAAACCGACTCCCTGTTCCGGGTGATTCGCGAGCTGAAAGCCCAGGGGCGCGGCATTGTTTACATCTCCCACCGTATGAAAGAGATCTTCGAGATTTGCGATGACGTGACGGTTTTCCGCGACGGGCAGTTTATTGCCGAACGCGAAGTGGCCACGCTGACCGAAGACTCGCTGATTGAGATGATGGTGGGACGCAAGCTCGAAGACCAGTATCCACGTATTGCTAAGGCACCAGGTGATATTCGCCTGAAGGTCGATAACCTGTGTGGTCCTGGCGTGCATGACGTTACCTTTACCCTGCGTCAGGGCGAAATCCTCGGCGTAGCGGGGTTAATGGGGGCCGGACGTACTGAGCTGATGAAAGTCCTGTATGGCGCCCTGTCGCGTACCAGCGGCTACGTCACCCTCGACGGTCATGAAGTTGTCACTCGGTCACCGCAGGATGGGCTGGCGAACGGCATCGTCTATATCTCCGAAGACCGTAAGCGCGATGGTCTGGTGCTGGGGATGTCGGTGAAAGAGAACATGTCGCTGACCGCGCTGCGCTACTTCAGCCGCAGCGGTGGTAGCCTGAAACATAAAGATGAACAGCAGGCGGTAAGTGATTTCATTCGCTTGTTTAACGTCAAAACCCCGTCAATGGAACAGGCTATCGGTCTGCTTTCCGGCGGTAATCAGCAGAAAGTGGCAATCGCCCGCGGCCTGATGACGCGGCCTAAAGTGCTGATCCTCGATGAGCCAACCCGCGGTGTTGACGTTGGGGCGAAGAAAGAGATTTATCAGCTCATTAACCAGTTTAAGGCTGACGGGTTGAGCATCATTCTGGTCTCTTCCGAGATGCCAGAGGTATTAGGCATGAGCGATCGCATTATCGTCATGCATGAAGGGCATCTCGGCGGTGAATTCACTCGCGAGCAGGCCACCCAGGAAGTTCTGATGGCTGCCGCTGTGGGCAAGCTTAATCGCGTGAATCAGGAGTAAGAAGATGACTACCCAGGCTATTTCTGGACGCCGATATTTCACTAAGGCATGGCTGCTGGAACAAAAATCGTTGATTGCGCTGCTGGTGCTGATCGCGATTGTATCCACCATGAGCCCGAACTTTTTTACCGTGAATAACCTGTTCAACATTCTTCAGCAAACATCGGTGAACGCCATTATGGCGGTCGGGATGACGCTGGTGATCCTGACCTCGGGTATCGATCTGTCCGTCGGTTCCCTGCTGGCGCTCACCGGCGCGATTGCGGCTTCAATTGTAGGGATTGAAGTCAACGCGCTGGTGGCCGTAGCGGCTGCACTGGCGGCAGGTACAGCGATTGGTGCCGTTACCGGAATGATTGTGGCGAAAGGGCGCGTGCAGGCTTTTATCGCCACGCTGGTGATGATGCTGCTGCTGCGTGGCGTGACGATGGTTTACACCAACGGCAGTCCGGTCAATACCGGCTTTACCGACAACGCAGACCTGTTTGGTTGGTTCGGTATTGGTCGCCCGCTGGGTATCCCGACCCCGGTCTGGATCATGGGCCTGGTGTTCCTGGCGGCGTGGTACATGCTGCATCACACGCGCCTGGGTCGTTATATCTATGCGCTGGGCGGTAACGAATCGGCGACGCGTCTGTCCGGGATCAGCGTTAATAAAGTCAAAATTATCGTGTATTCCCTGTGCGGCCTGCTGGCTTCGCTGGCGGGGATTATCGAAGTGGCGCGTCTCTCCTCGGCGCAGCCGACCGCAGGGACAGGCTATGAGCTGGATGCCATCGCGGCGGTGGTGCTGGGCGGAACCAGTCTGGCAGGCGGTAAAGGCCGGATTATTGGTACGCTGATTGGCGCACTGATCCTCGGCTTCCTGAACAATGGTTTGAATTTGTTAGGTGTTTCTTCCTATTACCAGATGATCGTCAAAGCGGTAGTGATTTTGCTGGCGGTACTGGTAGACAACAAAAAACAGTAACTGACAACACTACAGGACATCTTTGATATGAACATGAAAAAACTGGCTACCCTGGTTTCTGCTGTCGCGCTGAGCGCAACCGTGAGTGCTAATGCTATGGCGAAAGACACCATCGCGCTGGTGGTTTCTACCCTGAACAACCCGTTCTTCGTCTCCCTGAAGGATGGCGCGCAGAAAGAAGCAGACAAACTGGGCTACAACCTGGTGATCCTCGATTCTCAGAACAACCCGGCGAAAGAGCTGGCTAACGTTCAGGACCTGACCGTTCGTGGCACTAAAATTCTGCTGATTAACCCGACCGATTCCGACGCAGTGGGTAATGCTGTGAAGATGGCAAACCAGGCCAACATCCCGGTCATCACCCTTGATCGCGTTGCGGCGAAAGGCGAAGTGGTCAGCCACATTGCTTCTGATAACGTGCTGGGCGGTAAAATTGCCGGTGACTACATCGCGAAGAAAGCAGGCGAAGGTGCCAAAGTTATCGAACTGCAGGGTATCGCCGGGACATCCGCTGCCCGCGAGCGTGGCGAAGGTTTCCAGCAGGCAGTTGCTGCACACAAGTTTAACGTGCTGGCCAGCCAGCCGGCTGACTTTGACCGCACGAAAGGTCTGAACGTCATGCAGAACCTGCTGACCGCCCACCCGGACGTTAAGGCTGTATTTGCTCAGAACGACGAAATGGCGCTGGGCGCGCTGCGTGCTCTGCAAACTGCCGGTAAAACCGATGTGATGGTTGTTGGATTTGACGGTACGCCAGATGGTGAAAAAGCGGTAAATGATGGCAAACTGGCGGCGACCATTGCCCAGCTTCCTGACCAGATTGGCGCAAAAGGCGTTGAAACGGCAGATAAAGTGCTGAAGGGCGAGAAAGTTCAGGCTAAATATCCAGTTGACCTGAAACTGGTCATCAAGCAGTAATATGCGATTCAGGCAGCCAATGGCTGCCTGAGGGACAACATATAAAGAAAAGAGTGGCATACGCCACCGGGTGTGAGCCCGGTGGCACTCTCTGATGGACACGCCAAATATGAAAACTGCAGGTAAGCTCGTCGTCCTTGGCAGTATTAATGCCGATCACATTCTCAACCTTGAATCGTTCCCGACGCCGGGCGAAACGGTGACGGGCAATCGCTACCAGGTCGCCTTTGGCGGCAAGGGCGCTAACCAGGCGGTCGCCGCCGGGCGCAGCGGGGCAGACATCGCCTTTATTGCCTGTACGGGCGATGACGACACCGGTGAGCGCGTGCGCAAGCAGCTGGAGAGCGACAATATCGATATCGCGCCGGTAAGCGTAGTGCAGGACGAATCCACCGGGGTGGCGCTGATTTTTGTCAACGCTGAAGGGGAGAATGTTATCGGTATTCATGCGGGTGCGAACGCGGCGCTGACGGTTGAACGCGTCGAGGCGCAGCGCGACAGTATCGCGGGTGCCGAAGCCCTGCTGATGCAGCTGGAGTCGCCGGTAGAAAGTGTGCTGGCGGCGGCAAACATTGCTCATGAAAATCATACCACTGTCGTACTGAACCCCGCGCCTGCCCGTGTATTATCAGACGAGCTTCTGGCGCTGGTGGACATCATCACCCCTAACGAAACCGAAGCCGAAAAGCTGACGGGCATTCGCGTTGAAAATGATGACGACGCGGCGCGTGCGGCAAAAGCCTTGCATGATAAAGGCATCGGTACAGTCATCATTACGCTTGGTAGCCGTGGCGTCTGGGCCAGCGTCAATGGCGATGGACGTCGAGTGCCAGGCTTTAAAGTGCAGGCGATCGACACCATTGCGGCAGGCGATACCTTTAATGGCGCGCTGGTAACAGCGCTACTGGAAGGCGAACCGCTGGACAAGGCGATCCGTTTTGCCCATGCGGCTGCGGCTATTGCCGTAACCCGTACCGGCGCGCAGCCTTCTGTTCCCTGGCGCAATGAGATCGACGAATTTTTAAGTCAGCAGAGGTAACGTTTGGCCACAATGAAAGATGTCGCCCGCATGGCGGGCGTCTCTACTTCAACAGTTTCCCATGTCATTAATAAGGATCGCTTCGTCAGTGAGCCGATTCGGGAGAAGGTCGAAGCCGCCGTTAAATCCCTCAACTATGCGCCTTCCGCCCTGGCGCGCAGTCTGAAACTCAATCAGACGCGCACCATTGGTATGCTCATCACCGCCAGTACCAATCCCTTTTACTCAGAGCTGGTGCGCGGCGTAGAGCGCAGCTGTTTTGAGCGCGGCTACAGCCTGGTATTGTGCAACACTGAAGGTGATGAACAGCGGATGAACCGCAATCTGGAGACGCTGATGCAAAAACGCGTCGACGGGTTATTGCTGCTGTGCACCGAAACGCATCAACCCTCGCCAGAGATCATGCAGCGCTACCCTTCCGTTCCGACGGTGATGATGGACTGGGCACCGTTCGACGGCACCAGTGATCTGATCCAGGATAACTCGCTGCTGGGCGGCGACATGGCGACGCAGCATCTGATTGATAAAGGCTACACCCGCATCGCCTGCATTACCGGCCCGTTGGATAAAACCCCTGCCCGCCTGCGTCTGGAAGGTTTTCTGGTCGCCATGGCTCGCGCCGGTTTACCGGTGCCTGACGGCTTTCAAATCACCGGTGACTTTGAGTTTAGCGGTGGGTTTGAGGCAATGCAGTCGCTACTGGCGTGGAAAGAGCGCCCGCAGGCAGTCTTTATTGGTAACGATGCAATGGCCGTGGGGGCATATCAGGCGTTGTATCAGGCGGGATTACGTATCCCGGACGATATCGCCGTGGTGGGATATGACGATATCGAACTGGCGCGTTATATGACGCCGCCGCTCACCACCATCCATCAGCCTAAAGATGAGCTGGGCGAGCTGGCCATTGATGTGCTGATCCACCGTATCGCTCAACCCGCTCTGCAGCAACAGCGGCTGCAACTGACGCCTGTGCTGATGGAGCGCGGGTCGGTTTAGCGTTCTACTGTGCCGGGGCGGCAAGCAGCGCCTGGCAGGCTGCCATGGCGCGCGGCCCGTCACTGTCCTGAATGGCATCGACGATGGACTGGTGTAAATCCAGCTTCACCACTTCATCCTGGGTAATCGAGGTGAAGTAGGTTTGGTATATAGAATGAAAGAGGGAGGCGAAAGAGTTCAGGAACGGATTACCACTCATTTCATACACATGCTCGTGCCATGCCATATCCACTTCGATCCAGCGCTCCCGGTTAAAATGCTTTTTCAGATGAACCATCTCATCCATTAGCGTATTTAATCGCGCTTTCTGTTCTGCCGTGCCGAACGTAGCCGCCAGTAGACAAGCCTGCGGCTCCAGACTGACGCGCATAATCAGGAAGTGGTCGATGACCTGCTGAAAGTTATCCTCTGTCATCCACCACGAGAGCAGCTCCTGATCGAGGAAGTTCCAGTTGCCCTGAGGCATTACCCGCGTACCAATGCGCGGACGAGGGAGCACCATCCCTTTCGCTGTTAATGTCTTCACCGCTTCACGAACGGCCGTACGGCTTACACCAAACTGCTCGCCCAGTTCCATTTCACCCGGCAAAATACTTCCGGGCATGTATTCACCTGTCAGGATCCGCTGTGCCAGTTTCTCTGCCAGCACATATGAAAGGTTCTTTTGTGCCGCCAGCTGTTGCGCGCTCAAGGACATAACGCCTATTCCTTAATTCTTAATACCCTTAAGTATGCCACCTGCACGGACAATGTGGTTGCAAAAACAGCAATCAGCACCGTTTGTGGCGTAAAGATAAGCGCCTTGGTGAAAAATAACGCGGTTGGTTATTTTTTTTAGATTTACACTTGTCACCGTCAGAGAATTGCCTATAATGCGCCTCCACTGACGCGGAACAACGGATTACAAACCGCCGTGACAGCAGGGGTTCAGAGATGAACGCCGACAGAGAAAAGCGAAAAATAAACGCTTGACTCTGAATGAGGAAAGCGTAGTATACGCCACCTCGCAACGGTGAGCTTAACGCCGCGTTGCACTGCTCTTTAACAATTTATCAGACAATCTGTGTGGGCACTCAAAGTGACATGGATTCTTAACGTCGCAAGACGAAAAATGAATACCAAGTCTCTGAGTGAACATACGTAATTCA